>NZ_JBSREC010000121.1:0-65393 GCF_055145805.1 Methanomicrobium sp.
GTGTGCTCTTCCGATCTTTACTATTCCAAAGAGCATTCCGAACGGGATGTAGATTAAGGTTGAGGGTTCGAAGAGATAAGCGGTATCCTGAAGCATTATAAAAATTGCAAGATATCCGCCGACAAAACTGAAGACTGCTCCCAGTGTTGCTCCGAAAAATCCAAGTATTAAGGATTCGTAGATAAACATCTTCAAAACCTCGTTTTTTTGTGTTCCGATACTCCGGATAATTCCAATCTCTTTTATTCTCTCTGTAACAGACATCATCTGGACATTAAATATTGAAACTCCTGCAACAAGGAGAGAGATGCCTCCGATTGCGGTTGTAAACATTGAAATCTTGCCGAATGTATCAAGGATTGTTTCAAGAATAGCCTTCGTGTCGAATGCATCAATGACATCATCACGCTTGTTCATCTTTTTGTCGATTGCATCCATCACATTGTCTATCTCATTGATATCAGCCACTTTTACAATGACCTGATCATAGTCGTCCTGATCATAAGTTGAATGGTAGTATTTGTCGGTTACAATAATTGCATTATCGGGATTGATATCAAAGCCCATTCCTCTTTCTTTTAGTATCCCGACAATCCTGAGGTTATTATCCCCGAGTTTTATCCGGCTTCCCGGCTTTAATTCATACTCCTCTGCCAGTCTGGCACCTGCCATTGCTCCTGAGGAGCTTTTTAGCCACTGTCCCTCCTCAAGTGTGAGAACTATAGGCAGATCTTCAGCATTAAGGCCGTAAACAGATGCAATGCCGTCTTCTCCGCCGACTCTTATCTCTTCTGCCGTGGAATAGAGGGGCACCACCTCGTTTCCGCCTGCCGCACTTTTAATGTCCTTTACCTGTCTCTCTGTAATCTTGTCATTTACAGCCGTTGTTCCCGGCCCCTGTTGTATTCCTCCGTGGGGATAGATTACAATAGAATCGCCCACATCTGATAAGGAATCCGAAACCGACAGAACAAGACTGTTTCCAAGCATTCCCATTGATGCTATTGCAGCAACTCCTATTACAATTCCGATGACGGCAAGTGATGACCTGAGCCAGTGAAGTATGACACTTCTTTTTGCAAATTCAAAAAATATTCTGTTGCTCACTCCACCTCACCATCCTTCAAAACTATCTTCCTGTCGGCGTAATCGGCGATATTCTGGTCATGAGTGACCATAATCACAGTCATTCCCTGGCGGTTGAGTTCTACTAAAAGCTCCATTACCTGCTGTCCTGTTTTTGAATCCAGATTTCCTGTCGGCTCGTCGCACAGGAGTATCTTTGGATTGTTCACCAGAGCTCTTGCAATTGCGACCCTCTGCTGCTGGCCTCCGGAAAGCTCTGACGGTTTATGATGAATCAGGCTGTCGTTTAAGTCAACGCGGTGCAGGAGTTCCTCACATCTCCCTTCGTTGTCTTTATGCCTGTATTTGAGAATATAAGGGTACTCTACGTTTTCCTTTATGTTAAGAAGAGGAATCAGATTGAACTGCTGAAATATAAATCCTATTCTGTCACGCCTGAGATTTGTAAGTTCGTCGTCAGAAAGTTTCTTTATATCAATCCCGTCAATAAAAAGGCTCCCTGATGTAGGGATGTCAAGGGAGCCTATAAGGTTTAACATGGTCGATTTGCCTGAGCCTGAAGGACCCATAATCGCCACAAAATCGCCTGTCATTATATCCAGGGATACTTTTTTTAATGCATTGACATCACCAAAAGGAAGGGAGTATGTCTTGCATACATTCTTTAAACTTATAACGGGTTTATTATCGGTCAAAAAAATCTCACCTCAAAAATAGGATTTTTCAGGAATCACTTTTTCTTCCATGAGTAATATATTGCCCCGCCTGCTACAGCTGCAACAGCGATTATGAGAATTATAACAGTAATTGGGATTCCTTCTGAATTATCACTGTTTTTTGTATTTCCCTGTGAAATAGCGGAATTATCCCTTATTTTAACATCAAATATCTTTGTGTAGTCGTTTCCGTCCTCATCCTTGTATTTTATCACAAGAGGGATTGTTTTTGCATCTTCTGCGGTGAAATCCACATCAAAGCCTGAGAAGTCATCCGGTTCAAGCTCACCAATAACATATATGCGGTTTGGTTCAACCGGTACTGCGGGGCTCTGTGTTGTCACGACAACTGATTTTGCATTTTCAAGTCCTGCATTTGTAACATCTCCGGATACCCTGAAACCGCTTCCGGAAGTTGTCACTTCGATGTTGTTTACAACAGGATTTGCGTTCTTCTTCCCCTCTGTAATTGATACGGGGACTGTTATTTCTGTTTCATGGTGGTTCATTCCGTTTCTGTACTCGGCGATAAATTTTATCTCGCCGTCTGCAACAGGGGTCACTTCAAATTCTGTCTCTGAATTTGCGTTTGTGAGTAATTCTCCGATGAAAACACTGCTCTGTGTAAAGGTTGCAATTTCTGATACAGGTCTGATTACAACTCCGTTTATTGTATTTTCCCTGGTGTTTCCGACAGTAAGCGTTATTGTATCCTTAACATCTTTCTGAAAATCATCCGGTTTTTCGATTACCGAGAGCTCAAGAGGGCTTGATTCCACCTTTACAACAACAGGATAACTGAGACTGCCGCCACTGGAAAAGTCAAGATAAAATCTCGGGTAATAAATTCCGTCGCCCTTTGCCTTAAGAGTGAATGTGAACTCTTTTGTAACATCCGGGCCAATTGCGCCCACAGTTGCATACGCCTGATCATTCTGTAGCAAAAGATCCTTTGTAATGATTGTTGCCCTTCTGATATCGACACTTTCAGTACCGGTATTTTTTACAACCACTTTGACAGTCCCCGTATCCCCCTGCATAAAAACGCCGGGATCAACCTCATATGACAAAACAGAGACCTCTGATGCCGCAGTATTTGTCGTAGCCGATGCTGTTGTCACGATGAGGAACAGGGATATTATTATTAGTAAGATTTTTTTCATTTTTATCAGCCTCTTTTAGATAAATTTCATTGTTGCTAAAAGCAAATACGCAATAATCATTATTCCTACAGCTATTACTGCTTTTTTAAGTTCCATATCTTTGCATTTTAAAATACCGAATAGCCAGATATTTGCACTCCATATGAATAATATAATACTTATTAGTGCTACTGCCTGCATAAGAGGCCCTGAGGACATCATTGCAGTAAGAGTTTCCATGTCAGCCTGAGATGTTATTGGGGTGAGATTAAGCGATGAATAATGGAAGTAGACAAGAAATGATGAAATTATACCTCCAAAAATTTGTGGTATACTGCCATATCCTACAATCTCAAGTGAGCGGGTAAATGATCCATTTCCCTTAAGAACAGATGATAATCCATACAGAATTCCCCCCCAGATTATCCATCCGATGAATGCCATAATAACTCCTGCAATAAATCCTATCGCAGGGAGTATGCCACTCATGAATGCCGCATCCGGTGGAAGTATTGCTGAGGATGCAGATGCTTCTATTGCCGCAGCAATTCCTGAGAAAAGTCCCAGAATCAGGATTATTACAACCGGTGTTTTCAGACTCTCCGGTTTTTTTGAAAGTTTGTCAAAAAAATCACCGGGAGATAATAATATTTCCTTAACCGGAATCATGCACAAATATCTTATTCTGGCTTATATATATTGTGCGGATATTTCCTGTCTCATTATTTTTTTATGGGATTTTTAGGGTTTATGCTGATTAGACCGGAGTCTTTTCATCAGTATCCTGTCTGTAATTATGTGAAAAAATACTTTTTATAGAGGATTTTTTGCGAAAAAAATATGAATATCAGGTTATATCAGATTGATTCCTCGTCACTATTACCAAATTCGAGATGCCTTTTTAAAAATTCACGAATTTTTGCGGATTCTAACCAGCCCCTGTCAAGCTTTGTTATAATGTCGTCAATAATTTTAACCTGATCCAGAATTTCCTGTGATTTCCCTGTGTTATCAATGCTCACAAGTCCTGAAATAATAGCAAGCGGATTTCTTATCTGATCATTTAATGTTGCACTTAAGGTAAGATTCTGCTCAATATCTCTAAGAGCTTCTCTCTCACGTTTTCTGTTCTCTTTTTCTGCAGTTAAATCGCGGGCCAGGGAGACTCCGTAAATTATTCCCTTCATTTCAATAAGGCCGGCCTTTACATAAACCGGGAATAATGATTCATCTTTTTTCTTCATTTTAGTTTCAAAAGAAAACCTGCTTTCAATATTCAGGGCATTTGTATCTGCCGGGTTACTTTTTTTAACAGCTGTAGTGTAGAAATCATCAAGATTCATCTGCAATAATTCTTCACGTGAATATCCGAGTTTTTTGCATGCAGCTTCATTGACTTCCAGAATTTTTCCGGGGGATTTGTCGGGTTTTATTTCATAGAAAAAAACAGCTTCCAGGATGCTGTTATAGAGTGTGTGAAATTTATTTTCACTCTCCTTTAAGGCTATTTGAGATTCAATAAGCTCTCTATTTTTCTTTTCAAGTTCTTCAATCTTTTTTTCAAGCTGGTTAAATACACGTGAGCTGTAGCCCTGCAGATACTGCTCTTTGGATTCGTTTTTGATAGCAGGTTCGCCAGGCACAATGTTATTGGCAGTTAGAAGCATATCGCCAATAATCTCTAAAAATTCATCCGGATCAATTGGTTTTATAATATATCTGTCTGCACCGAGATCCAGTCCGAATTTCTGATCTTCAGGTGAAGTGTACGAGGCGGTATAAAAAATAAATGGAATATTCTTAAATTTTTCATCACTCTTTAATTCACGGCATAGCTGAAAACCATCCATTTTAGGCATTAATATATCTGTAATTATCATATCCACCGGATTTTTTTTGATTATATCCAGTGCCTCACGTCCGTTTGTGGCTGTTATTGCCTCATATCCGCGACTATTTAAGGCAGATTCAAGCAGATATCTGTTCTCCTTTAGATCGTCGACTACAAGTATCTTCATTATTCAGTCTCCTTTAAGGAATTCGGTAATCTGAGAAATTATTTTATCCGGATCAATAGGCTTTTCAATATAACCTGTACATCCAAGAGAAAGCGCCTTTTCACGATCTCCTGTCATTGCATAGGACGTAAGTGCAATAACAGGAATCTCAGACAGATCTTTTATCTCCCTTATCCGGCGTGTTGCTTCAAATCCGTCAATTCCCGGAAGTTGTATGTCCATTAAGATTACATCAGGCTTCTCTGAAACTGCTTTTACAATGCCTTCTTCGCCTGTAGTTGCTTCTGTTATCTCAAAACCGTGTTTGTTAAGAATAAATCTTATCAGATAGAGATTATTTGGGTTATCCTCAATTATCAGAATTTTTGTCATTGTTTTTCACTCCTTACCGGCAGAGTAAGTATGAACTCACTTCCCTCTCCCAAAGTGCTGTTTACCGTAATTCTGCCTCCGAGTGCAGCAGCTATCTTTTGAGAGAGATAGAGTCCGAGACCTGTTCCCTCAGTAAGTCTGCCCTCGGTCGGGATTCTGATAAAAGGATTAAAGAGGTCATTTATTTTATCCTCCGGAATTCCTATGCCTGTATCCCTGACCGAGACAAACAGATTATCCCCTTCTGATCCCGCTTTTATATGAACTGAGCCTTCATCAGTGAACTTTACTGCGTTTCCTATCATGTTTATCAGCACCTGCTTTGTCCGGCGTTCATCTCCATAAACATCTATTTTTTCCGGGATATCTTTGGTTAATACCAAATTCTGCTCTTTTGCTCTCTCTTCAAATGATGAGATTACCTCTTTTAAAACCGGAATCAGATCAAAAGAGGCAAGTGAGAGCTCCATTTTTCCTGCCTCTATTTTACTTATGTCAATTACATCATTGATAAGGCTTAAAAGATGCCTGGAACTGCTCTCAACTATTTTTAGCTGCTTTCTTTGTTCTTCGTTAATATCCCCGCTCCATCCTTTGAGGAGAATTACTGTGAATCCTATGATTGAATTTAGAGGAGTTCTTAGTTCATGGCTCATAGAGGCAATAAACATTGATTTGAGCCTGTCAAGCTCTTTTAAGTGTTCATTTGCCTTTTCAAGCTGACTTGTTCTTTCTATTACTTTATCCTCAAGTTCTGCCTGTGACTTTTTAAGTTCTGATTTTGCCTCTTTTTCAAGTTCTATTGCCTGATTCAGTTTTTTCTCTTCAGCTTTTATCCTCTCTACCATATCTTTAAATGCGGTTGCCAGGATTCCAATCTCATTTATTCCCGTTACCGGAATATCCTGTTCAAGGTCACCTGTATCGGCAATTTTCCTGCTGATCTCTGTAAGACTGGAAAGCGGTCTGATTATCTCACGGTTTAAAACAATTATTGATAAAGCACCCAGGATTATCAGTGTGATTATAAGGTATGTGAGAACGGTAAATATCGCCTCATTTGTCTCCTCATCCACTTCTTCTGAGGGAACTATCAGTCCTATCTTCCAGCCCAGATCATTTGATGTATAATAGATCAGATAGTCGTCTTCAAAGGGCAATACCCCGTTTTCTGTTGACAGAAATTCAGCTTTTTTAGAATTGAGAATATGTCCTATATCAGTAAAAAGGTTTGAAGAATCTTCTTCCGCAAGAATTGTGCCTTTACTGTCAGTAATAATTATATCGCCGCTTCTTCCCGGGTCAAATCCGGTTATAAATGAGGTCATTCCTTCAAGCGTGATATCAGCGCCGACAACTCCGTAAAAAGTGCCATCTTCATCAATAAGGGCTTTTACAACTCCAATATTTACATCCGGAGTTGTGACCGAGCGGTAGGCCTCTGTTATAATCACCGAGTCAGGATTTTCTTTTGCAAGAATATACCAGGGCCGGGTTCGCGGGTCATATTCAGTGTTATTTGCGCGGGGGTGCGATCTGACAAATGCTCCGTTTTCCCTGCCCATATATACCGAATTAACATAGGGATGGGTTATCTCGTAATTATACAGTATGTCAGTTATTGCCTGTTCTTCCTCTGTATTTCCCGGTTTGAAAGTTTCTTCTGTTACATTCAGGTAATTTGTAAAATACTGATCATTGCGGTTTTTTACCGCATCCTGCATGGATAATTCAAGAATATGATTTTTTGCGGACTCTATGAAACTTAACAGGGAATAATCCAGGAGGTTTAGCTGCTCTTTTGAGTTTTCTGTGACAGTATCAAGACTCTGCTGGTTAAGGGTTACGGGAAGAATAATTCCGACAAGGAACATTACAAGGACTGCAATGCAGAGAAAAATTATAATGACCCTTGTCTGAAGTTTCATATTTTTGAATTGTCTTTTTGCTATATATCAGTTTGTGGCCAGATTATATTGCCTTTTTAAAAAGAGAGAAAATCCGGATTCAGGGATTATTATTAGTATTTTTTAGAGTTCTGCTGCCGCTTTTTTGATTGCAAGCCTCAATACAGACTCAGGAATTTCTTTATAGATTCTCAGGCATCTGCTGTCTGAATCAGAGTTGCACCCTTTGCATGAAAATCCACAGTATTTTGCCGGGTTGGGAAGAGGGACAAGTTCCTCAAGGGTTTTTTCGTTGATAATTATCACGGGACTGCGTTCGTCCTTTGAATCTGTATCCTTCTCCTCAAAGGATATTTCAATGCCGTCCTTTGACATCATCTGTTTTATATCTGAAATAACGTCCTTTACATTCCGCATTGTATCAGGACACATAAGTGGCGGGGATATAGGATCAAATTTTTTAATGAGCCGGA
This sequence comes from Methanomicrobium sp., assembly GCF_055145805.1. Lineage (NCBI taxonomy): Archaea > Methanobacteriati > Methanobacteriota > Methanomicrobia > Methanomicrobiales > Methanomicrobiaceae > Methanomicrobium > Methanomicrobium sp. Next base: position 7,715 of record NZ_JBSREC010000121.1, read on the forward strand.
TTTTTATTTCCTGCATAAAACTACCTGTTTTTTTTACTGAAAGTTTCATCAGTCCACAGTGAAATTTCTTCCAGGACTCCTCTGAAACCTTTGAGGATTTCATCCTTTGAACCTGAGAATTCAGAAGGATCGGCAAACATTTTTCTGATAAACTGTCTGTTTTTTGGTATTTTCGGACATTTATCCCCGCAGTCGCATGTAAGGATAACTGTATCAAATTTTTTGTCTGCGAAGAGACTCAGATGCTTTGGTTTTTTATCTGAGATATCAATTCCAATCTCTTTTAAGACTTCTGTTGTATTAGGGTTTAATTCTCCTGAGGGATTCATTCCTGCACTGAATGCCTCATAACTGTCACCATAGCGGGAGTTTAAAAGTGCCTCTCCCATCTGGGATCTCCCTGCGTTATGGTTGCAGATAAAAAGAACCTGCTTTTTTTCTGTCATATCAAAATCTCAACTGATGTATTCTGCAGTTATAATATTGGATTTGATCCTTCATAATATTCATTGGAAATAATTTAGAATCCAGTCTCTAAGCTCGTCTCTGAGCGCCGCAAAACCTTTGAGAGGGTCATGAAATCCTGAAGGCATATCTACCTGATGAAGAAGAATCTTTTTTGCTTCAGGAAGATAACGGGCATTTTTGTATGCGTTTTCGCAGAGGAAAACCACATAATCATATTTTTTATCAGAGCATTTACCCAGTGGGAGTGGCATTTTTTTTGATATGTCGTACCCTGCCTCCTTCATGACAAAAATCGCTCTTCTGTCAGTCTCAAGGGGATGAATGCCTGCGCTGGAGACGTCATATAAATCTCCCATCTCTGCTTTTAAGATACCCTCCGCCATAGGAGACCTTGCTGAATTGTAGGAGCATACAAAAAGAACTGACTTCTTTGGATGTGTCATTTGTCACTCAGAAAAATAAGTTTAGAAATGCCTCTTTGGAGACTTTTCCCTTAGTTTTTTCTTATTTCTGTTCCATAGGAAGTATCCCGCCGCAAGAATTACAATCAATAATATTATCGCTGCAATTCCGTATCTGATATCAATTAAAAAGAGCTCTCTTATGTATTCCGAGCCGAGTGCAATTGCATAACACCCTGTAAGCGAACCGATAATGACTGCAATAAGCACCTTTATTCCGGGTATACCTATCATTTTTCCGACAATCGGCGTTGAAACCCCCCCTGTGCCCTGCATCGGAATCATTACAAATATTGCAAGGCCTATTGCGGAAAATCTTTCAATCCAGCGGTGTTTATTGAAAAATTCTTCTCCATGCTCCATGAAGGACTTCATCCACCGATCACCGAGAATCGGGATCTTTAATGCCAGATCAAAATTTAAGATCATAAACAGGGTTGATATGATATCCATCATCGCAACCGATGTTCCTATAAGCCACCAGGGCATCCCTAAGGATACACCTATCGGAATTACCGACTCTTTTCCGGCAGGAGGAATAAAGTAGATAGCCAGAAGTCCTAAAAGGGCAATAAAAACTTCATATGGGAGGAATATGAAGAGAATGAGGAGATATGCTCCGAGGACAATAAACGGAAAAATAAGATAAAATATAATTTTACCCGTTTTTGTCATATTATCAGTAAAACTGCGCAGATCTCCGGTCATTTAGTTTATAAAGATGGTCTCTGTTTATAGATAAAAACAATCATTAGAAGGAGATTTAAAAAGACTGTCTTATTATTTTTTTAAAAAATTAATCTTCTGTTTAAAGCCGCTTCTGAGTTTTTTATCATATTTGTCCTTTATTATATAGATAATTGCAATGAGCAGCATTAGGGCTGAAAGGACAACTGCGGCAACAACCGGGTCAAATCTGAAGAGTTCAAGAACATATTCCACACCAAGTGCGATGGAAAAAGAGCCGATAAAAGCACCGAGTGCTACCGATAAAATGACCTTCAGCTTTGGTATTCCCATCATACGGCCGACAACAGAGCCCCCTATTCCGCCTGATCCCTGAAATGGCACAATCACAAAGATAACAAGTCCTATTACGGAGAGTTTCTCCATCCATCTGTGTGATTCAAAAAAGCTTTCCCCACTCTCCATAATTCCTTTCATCCACCGGCCAAGCAAAGGAATTTTCAGTGCGAGATCAAAATTCAGTGCCATAAATATCGCACCGGTTATGTCCATTACCATCGTTGACGCTGCAATAATCCACCATGGTATTCCAAGAGCTATCCCAAGGGGGATGATACTCTCCTTTCCGGCAGGAGGTATCAGATTTAAGACCATTAAGCCCATGAGCTTTTCAAAACTATCAAACGGGATTAAGAAAAAAATAAAGAAAAAACAGATTCCTGCGAATAAAAAAGGGGCAGAGAGATTTATAATCACCTTTTGAAGAGAGGAAAATCCGGATATATCTTTTTCTGAATTATCCCCCCCCGAATTCATAACTGTCTCCTGTTATTAAAGTCCGTCAATCCGTCGGACTGCTTCTTTTAAGGTGTCCAGGCCTGCTGCATAGGATATTCTTATCCACCCGGGAGCATTGAATGCAGAACCGGGTGTTGTTGCAACAAGACCTTTTTCAAGCCACTCACTGCATATCTTCATATCGTCACCTTCAACCTTAACAAATGCGTAGAATGCTCCGTCAGCGGGAGCTGTTCTATAACCCAGTTTGTTTAACGCACCTGTTAAGTATCTGCGGCGGCGGTCAAATTCCAGTCTCATATCCTCAACACAGGACTGATCACCGGTAAGTGCCGCAACTCCTCCCCACATTGCAAACGATGCCGGATGGCTTATTGTATGCTGCTGAACCTTTGTCATCGCCTTTGTTATATCCGGTGGTGCATGTGCATATCCGAGTCTCCATCCTGTCATCGCATAGGCCTTTGAAAATCCGTTTACTGTTATTGTTCTCTCATGCATATCCCCAATTGATGCAATCGAGATATGCTCCTTATCATAGATGAGCTTCTCATAAATTTCGTCTGAGAGTGCGATTATATTGTTATCCTCACAGACATCCTTTAGAAGATTAATCGAATTTTTGTTAAGAACAGAGCCTGTCGGATTTGAAGGCGTGTTGAAGATGAGCATCTTCGTATTTTTGTTTACCTTCTCCAGAAGGGTGTCATCGGCCTGAAAGTCCTTTTCATTCAGGGAATGATGAACCGGCGTTCCGCCTGCCATCAGAACTGTCGGTTCGTAGCTTACCCATGACGGACTGAGGATTATTACCTCGTCGCCGGGATTTAAGCATGCCTCCATCGCTTCTGAGATGTTGTTTTTTGCACCGCATGCAACAACAATTCCGGACGGGTCTGCAGGAATCCGGTTTTCTTTGTTCAGCTTTTCAGATATCGCTTCACGAAGTTCTAAAAGTCCCTGACTTGCCTCATAGTGGGTTTTACCGTTTTTTAAAGCCTCTATGCAGGCCTCTGTTATGTGCGCAGGGGTGTCAAAGTCAGGTTCACCTATTGATAAGGATATTATATCCTTACCTTCGGATTTCATCTTCCTGGCCTTATCTGAAATCTCAATTGTGGCAGACGGAGGTATCTGTGAAATTTTTTCAGAGAGTCTTCTCATATTAAGCACGCATCAAATTTTATTTAACGCAGGTTTCATTAAAAACCCGGTCTTTATTATAATCTCTGAACCAGTTTAATTGCCGACTCGACTGCACGTTTTGCGTAGTCGATTCTCTCTGATGCTTCAAGACGGGTCATTCCCGGCCCTGAGATTCCGAGTGTTACAGGCTTGTCAAACTCAAGCGAGAGATCGATAATCTTTCTTGATGCGTGGGAAACGACAACCTCATCGTGATGTGTTGCACCCTCAATAACACAGCCGATTGTAATAACAGCGTCAATGTTGTCGTCTTTTAGGAGTTTTTTGATTGCAAGGGGCATGTCATATGCACCCGGGACGTAGATCTTTTCAACTACTTCTGCGCCGAGGAATTTAGCGTGTTCCTCTCCTTCAATCTCCATCATGTATGTCAGATCGCGGTTAAATTCCGCAACAACGAATCCTAATTTTATTGCCATAATATTCTCCTGTATTCAGTTTTGTTCTTTTAATAGTATTATCTTTCTCATCCTGAATTTTTGGGAGTGAATTTTAAAAGTCGGGGTAATTATCTTAAAAAACCGCTTATGTTAAAAAAAATCTTAAATCCGGATTACAATTTTTTGTACCACAGATTCATCGATTCAAAAGAGCCGCAGATATTGGTATTGTTGATAAGAGTCCCTGCGTATCTGTAATTTTTTCGAAAGAAAAGTTTGTTTACAGGCAAAAAAGCACCTCTTGCAATCGTATAGGTTGTAATAAATCCCCTTTTTCTCATGCTATCTTCCATTTTATCAAGAAGAATGCCTGCGAGTCCGAATCCTCTGTAATCCTCGTGTGATGCAAAATCCGTCATCTCAACACTCAGGGAGTTTATATCTGTCTCTGAAGAGGATGCTGCTATGAGTTTTTCATCCTTCCAGACTCCGAAATAGACAATTCCCTCATCCATTGTTTTCACTATATATGCCGGGTCACTGACCGGAAACGGATAGCTTTCAAAGACCTCTGAAAAAAGATTTGAAAGAGCTTCTGCGTCTGAATAATTCGCCTCTCTTAAATTGTAATCTTTTAGTAAATCAAAGGATTTTTTGTTTTGAGAATGGTCTGCTTCTTTTGGGGTCTGTTCTCTCAGCGTATTTTCAGTTATAATGACGTCTTCGGTTATCTTTCGTTTTTCATCGTAATATCCGGAGAGAAAAGACCCGTCGGATTCACCTCTGTACATTCCCGGAATTAATCCTTCCTCTATATATCCGCAGGCTAAAAATTCATCCTTAAACTGTGACGGCACTTTTGCAAATGATTTGGAATAACCCTTCTTCTCAGAAAGTCTGTCGATTTCGGATACAATTTTTGGATAATCCTCAACTGCCATCTTCATCAGGTACACCCTGTCATTGTGTGTGCCGTGCTGAATGTATGAATTCAAAATTTTACAGACTTTATCACTACTCATCCCTTCTCTCCATTCTCTCATTATCTTCGGGATGAAGTGATATTCTGTCATCATGATCAGAAAGAAGCATCTCAATTCCGATAGACTTTATCTCACTTGCATCGTCAAGTTTTAACTGAAGATTGCATTCCTCGCATTTCCTGTCGCAATAGATCTGATTGTAAGTGTCAGGCTCTTTATAGGTGCAGATAACTCCCTCATAATTTCTTAAGACCACTTTGTTTGTCGACCATGACATGAGATAGTTGGGCATAAGAGGAATCTTCCCTCCGCCTCCGGGCGCATCAATTACATATGTCGGGACTGCAAGACCTGATGTGTGGCCTCTCAGACTCTCAATTATTTCAATTCCCTTTCCGATTGGTGTTCTGAAATGTGAGAGTCCTTCGGTGAGATCACACTGATACATGTAATAAGGTCTGACCCTGTTCATCAGAAGTTTCTGGAAGAGTGATTTCATAATTCTCGGACAGTCATTTACTCCTGCGAGAAGAACAGTCTGGTTTCCGAGAGGAATTCCTCCGTCTGCAAGTTTTCGGAGAGCTTCTGACGATGAATTTGTAATCTCCCTCGGGTGGTTGAAATGGGTGTTGAGCCAGACCGGATTATACTGTTTTATAACATCGACAAGCTCGTCATCGATTCTGTACGGAAGCACCACAGGCAGTCTGCTTCCTATGCGTATAATTTCAACATGGGGTATATCTGAGAGTTCAGAGAGAATCCAGTCCAGATAATTATTATCAAGAAGAAGAGGGTCGCCTCCTGAGAGCAGAACATCCCTAATCTGCGGGTTATTGCTGATATAATCAAGACCCTTTTTTATCTCATTTCTGTCCGGTATGTACTCAGAGTCCCCCACCTTTCTTTTTCTGGTGCAGTGCCTGCAGTACATGGCACAGACATTGCTTACCAGAAAAAGAACCCTGTCAGGATATCTGTGTGTAATTCCGGGGACAGGACTGTCCTCATCCTCCGCAAGCGGATCACTCATGTCATCCTTTTCGATTTCAAGTTCATACTTTGAAGGAAAGGACTGCATGAAGATTGGATCATTCTCATAATCCTCGGTCTCGATAAGGGAGAGATAATAGGGCGTAATTGCCATAGGGAATTTTTTGAGGGTAGATTCAAGCTCCTCTTTTTTTTCTTCGGAAAATGTAATTCCTGTAAGTCTTTCAAATGTCGGAATGTCACGTATGGTGTTTTCTAACTGCCATTCCCAGTCTCTCCATTTTGAAAGTGTGCTCGATGTGTCAATTCTGTCTGCAATTTGTTTCTGGGTTTTTGAATATGATTTCATATGTTTCATCTTGAGGGATAAAATGCCCAAGGATATATTCCGGTTTCAAACAGTGATGGAGACGAATCCTTCACATGTTTGAACAGATATCACAAAGTGATTTTCAGATTAAATCCCCAGTCAGGCTGAAATATTTTATCCTTTGGGTATTTTTTATATCAGCAGTTCATCTGCGATTATCTGGTGTTTTTTTGGTATCGCAATCAGGTTTATTAAAAAAAGTCGCTATAAAATACGTTTTTTAAAAAATATGCTGAGGCAGATTAATATGGGGCCGTAATAGAACAATTTGAATAATCTTTGATTTGAAAAAATCATTTTTTTACCTTTTTTTAGTGATCAGAAATGAGATATCTGTATTATTTAAAAAAAATCTCATTTGGAAAAGCCATGGATTTCAAAAGATCCTGCTGTTGATCACAGCTTATTATATTATTCCCTCTCTCTATATATTATTGGTGTCTATATATTATTAATCTGTGTAACAATTTACAAAAAAGAAGTATCTTTAAAATTCTGCAATTTTTAAAAAGGGATATTTGAGTATTTATGGGTTTATTAACGTCTTGCAGGGCCTGCGTCTTTAAATCCCTGTCTCTGGCCGGTTCCTGCCATTCTTGTCAGCTCGTCCGGACGGAGGATGAGTTTAACCGTGTTCTCGGCATGCTCCCGGGTTCTGCTCTCGGCAAGCCATGCAAGCTCTGCATCGTCTTTTGCCTCATCTTCGTGGACAAATACCTCTATTATATGGGTGTTTGTCATGAGCTGCGCCTTGATAAGTCCCTGTGATGCCTCATGTGCACACATCTTATCCTTTTCAACACCGCCCGGCATCCCGAGCGCCATTACAATGTCACAGCCTCTCTCTTCTATGAGTTTTTTTGCCGCAACAGGGAGATCCTTAACACCCGGAACTGTATATCTTTCAATTGAGACGCTTGCATGACGGCGAAGTTCGTCTGCTGCAATTCCCCCCATATTTACGCGGGCAAATGTCGTGTCCGCAACCCCTACTTTCATAACAGATCAGATGCTCCCTTAGAACTTTAATACATCCGATGCAGCCTGAAGACCGCATCCTTTCTGTCTGTATCCGAGTTCGTTTAGTGTCTTTAGAGTTGCGTTTAATACTGCCATAACTTCCGGTGCACTAACAGCACCCATTGTTCCGATTCTGAAGATCTTTCCTTTAAGTCCGTCCTGTCCGCCGGAGATCTCAATTCCGAGTTTCTTCATTGTGCCGCGGAACTCTGAGTCATCCATGCCCTCCGGGTAGCAGATTGCGGTTGCCGTGTTTGAGTATTCATGGAATTTGTCAGTCTTTGCAAAAAGATCAAGTCCCCATGACCCTGCCGCTGTTCTTACGGCTTCTGCAAGATTCTGGTGTCTGGCAATTCTGTTTTCAAGTCCTTCCTCTTCAACTATTCTGCATGCCTCTCTTAATGCAAAGAAAAGAGGTACTGCCGGGGTGTATGGTGTCTGATTCTTATCGGCACTCTTCCTGTATGCCTCAAGGTCAAGATACATAGGTCTCCATTCCGAGAGGTTCTCCCATGCCTTTTCAGATACGGAAACGGCTGCAAGTCCTGCCGGTGCCGCAATACATTTCTGTGATCCTACTATTGCAACGTCTGCACCCCATTTGTCAGCTTTTACAACATCTCCGCCGATAGAGGTTATTGCGTCCATAATATAGAGGGCATCATACTTTTTGCAGAGCCTTCCGACCTCTTCTGCAGGGTTTTTAATTGCGGCAGATGTCTCGTTGTGGACAAGTGTTACAACTTCGGCGCCGTTTTCAAGCTCACGTTCAAGCTGTTCGAGAGGAAGCGGTGTTCCCCATTCTGACTCAAGTCCTGTGACATTGTCAGAGTATAGTTTGCTTATCTTACAGAGACGGTCGCCGAATTTACCGTTTACAAGTGATACAATCTTCTTTTTTGCGCAGAAGTTTGCTATTGCAGCTTCCATCCCGGCTGTACCTGACCCGGAGAGGATGAGCATATCATTTTCAGTCCCGAACATGGGTTTCAGCATTCTGACAGTGTCCTCAAAGCATTCGCCAAATTCGCTGCCTCTGTGGTTTATTGCCTGTTTGGCCATTGCCAGTCTGACACGCTGCGGCATCGGGACAGGTCCCGGCATCATTAGAAGTGTTTCGTCCTGCATAAAAATCAGTGTATAAGTATTTGTTCGCAGGGGAAATTTATGTTATTGCTTTGAGTATGAATTTTTTAAAATTCAGTCAGTTTTTGAAAATACCGAAGAATATTCTCATCCGGAAAAAATGTGCCCTTAAAAAATGAATTTTTTTACCTGTATCTTTTTTAAATCTTTAGAACAGGGAGATTATACTATCCAGATTCTCAGATAAAAAGGAAAGAAACAGCGAAATAAAGCCAATCCAGTCAAACATTTCAAATATCCTCCATATGTTTTTATGCAGTCTGAAACCACAGCATTCTGCCCGGCACAACTGCACTAAATAAAAGATAATCTCTCTCACTTAAAAGTATTCTTCAACTATCGTTCGGGGGAAACAAATAAGGCGTTATTCTTAATTTATTGAAAGAAAAATCCGGCGAAAGTGCTTTCACTGAAATTTATGCAACCCGGGGACTGCCCGAAAGGATAAATCACCCTGAAAAACAAAGATAACTGTATGGCAGATGTGGCAATAATCGCCGGCTCGGCATCCGATGAGCACATTGTGGAAAAAGTGACATCAGTTCTCTCTGAAAATAAAACAGATTACGATTACAGGGTAATATCGGCGCACAGAAATCCGGATGAACTTGATTCATTTGTGAAATCCTCTGATGCAAAGGTATTCATCTGTATTGCAGGTCTTTCCGCAGCGCTTCCCGGCGTTGTTGCCTCTAAAACAGAAAAACCTGTGATTGGCGTTCCTGTATCAGGCACTCTTATGGGAATGGACGCACTTTTATCAATCGTTCAGATGCCGCGTGGTGTGCCTGTCGCATGCGTTGGTATTGACAACGGTGCAAACGCAGCCCATCTTGCAGTAAGGATACTAAACGCCGGAAAATGAAAATAAAAACAAAAAATGGCTGAAATTCAGCCGGATATTTTTTTAAAATTTTAATTTATATCACAAATTTTTAACATCAGAGACTGTCGCGGACGATTTTCACGGCACAGAGATCGCCGCACATTGAGCATGTCTCAAGATCGCCGTCACGCTCATGTATCTTTTTTGCGTGTTCGCCAAACATCGCAATCGAGTACTGCTTTTCCCAGTCCAGATTCTTTCTTGCTTCAGCCATCGCGGCCTCACCTGTCTCAAACCACTTATTACCAAGTCTTGCGGTATCGCCCACATGTGCGGCAAGCCTTGCAACCCTTGTTCCTTCCCTGATATCACTAACATCAGGAAGTGCAAGATGTTCCGAGGGAGATACCATGCATAAAAAGTCTGCGCCGTTAAGTGCCGCAATTGCTCCTCCGATTGCGCCTGACACATGATCGTATCCCGGGATTATATCGGTCACAAGAGGGCCGAGGAGATAAAGGGGCGCATATCCCGAGAGCTCTTTTATCATTTTAACATTGTATGCAATCTGATCAACAGGGATGTGGCCCGGGCCTTCTATCATTCTCATAACGCCTGCATCAAGGGAGCGCTGTGAAAGTTCCCCGAGGTTTAAGTATTCAACAGTCTTTGCCCTTTTGACAGCGTCCACCATCGCACCGGGGCGCATTCCGTCGCCTAAGGATATTACAACATCCTCTTCTGCAAGTATCTCAAGGAGATAGTCAAACTCCGAGTATAACGGGTTTTCCTCACCTGATGATGCCATCATTGCGGTGTGAAACGCACCGCCCCTTGAGACAACACCCATCACCCGCGGATCTGCCCTTAAGGACTTTAATGTCTCTAAGTTTACGCCGCAGTGAAGTGTCAGGAAATCAACACCCTGTTTACAGTGATCGCGTATCACGTTGAAGAGCAGATCGCCTGTTATATCAAGAGCGCTTCCTGCCCGGCGCACTGCCTCATATATAGGGACTGTGCCGACTGTTGTATTGAATTTTAGTATCTCCTCTCTTATGGCTACAAGATCCCCGCCTGTTGAGAGGTCCATTATGGCATCGGCGCCTTCGTCTATTGCGCATTTTGCCTTTATCATCTCAAGTTCCGGGTCGCATCTTGCACCGGATGTGCCGAGATTGACATTTACCTTAACAGTGCATCCTTCTCCGATTGCACAAAGTTTGTGCTCGCGTCTTCTGTTTGCCGGAACTACTGCTCTGCCACAGGCAATCGCACGTGCCAGTTTTTCAGCATCAATACCTTCATATTCTGCTGCGGAAATTACATTCTCAGGAATGCCGGATTTGCACTCCCTGATGAGAGTCTGCATGGGTAATAATTTAGTACGTGTTTACTAAAAACTACTACCAATGTCAGTTGAGTGGATAAGAGGGGAAGGGTACTATGCAAATTCCTATGTGTGTGGCAGTATTCTTTTTGATGCCGGAGTTATGCCTATGTCTCTGGAGAAATACAGGGATGATATCGACACGATTGTTTTAACCCACTGTCACTATGATCACATTGCACATCTAAAAGAGGCGGCGCATATGTGCGGCGGCGCTGAAATTTGCATACATGAGGCGGATGCGGCAGGGCTTTTGGATGACACTTTGAGCCTTTCCATAATGTTCTCGGAAAGAGGTCCGGGACTGGTACCTGACCGTATCCTAAAGGAAGGTGATATGGTGGGAAAATTTGAGGTTTTACACACACCGGGGCATACTCCCGGAGGCATCTGCCTCTATGACCGGGAGAATAAAAATCTGATATCGGGCGATACCGTATTTACTGACGGAGGTTTCGGTCGTTTTGATTTCCCCGGCGGAAGTCTCTCCTCCCTTAAGAGTTCAGTAAAACGCTTATCAGAACTTGATGTGGAGGGTCTTTATCCGGGACATGGCAATCCTGTCGAAAAAGACGGAATCAGGCACATAAAAGCCGCACTCCGTGCTCTTGAGTTCTCATATTATTAAGTCGGCCAAAAATGGAATTGAGAAATAACGGAGGTTTTGATGTCCCCTCCCGGAATATATTTTTTAGTTTTGCAAAATACTGATACAAAAATCAAAACAGGGGCGCTTGGAAGCGTTCATTTCAGGTCAGGATGGCACATATACACAGGTTCCGCCCTTGGCAATGCAGGGCTTCTGCGGGTCAGGAGGCATTTTAATCTTGCAGAAAAAAGGGACAAAAAACCGCGGTGGCACATAGACTATCTTCTTCTTTCAGAAAACTTTACACTCATATATGCCTTGTTTGCCGAAACCGGAGAAAGACTGGAATGTGAGGCTGCAAAAAAATTAGGGGGCGATGCTGTCGGAGGGTTCGGGTGCAGCGACTGTCTCTGTAATTCTCATCTTTTTTTCAGGGATTATGATCCCTTTGATGAACTGTGTGGGGTTTTTTCCTCTCTTAACCTCAGACCGCAGAGAATTGATGTGGATTTTTGGGAACATTAGTGATTTTTTGTGTTTTTTGTCATCATGCCAAATATTTTTCTAAGAGAAAGCTGAGAATAGAATTATGAAAGTTCTTGGTATCTCCGGAAGTATGAGAAAGAAGGGAAATACTGCAATTCTCATTCAAAAAATACTGGATCACATCGAAAAAGAAGGCTGTTCCGAGTTTGATACTGAATATCTCTCTCTTTCATGTCTGGATATAGGCGCATGCACCGGATGTGAAAAGTGCAAAGAGGATAAATGGTGCATATTAAAGGATGACTGGGATATGGTCGCTGAGAAGATGATTGACTGTGATGTCTTAATCATTGGTTCACCTACTTATTTTTATGATGTCAACGGGCATACCAAAAATCTGATAGACAGAACATATTCTCTTTATCATGACAAAAAACTTGCAGGCAAAAATGCGGTTGTGGTGTCAGTTTGTGCTGATCGCGGGTGTGAACGGACGCTTTCAACTCTTGAAGGTTTTGTGAATACCCATGGATTCTCTTCTCTTGGGTTTATATCAGGAAGGGGATTTAAGGAGGGGGATATACTAAAAGACACCCACGCCATAACAAAATGTGATGATATCGGCGAGAAAATTTTAAAGCTGGTGAGCAATACGCACAGAGACAGTAATAAATTAAATTAAAATTCTGAATTTCAAAAATCCGGCTATTTTTAAATTCAGAAAGATGAAAAATTGTTTTTTTTATCAATCAAAAATCAATTTTTTCTTTTAATTAAAGAAGCTACATATTTAATCTTTTAATTGATAATTACAATTGTAAATTTATATAGAGGTTAATTCCCTATATTTAAAAATCGGTACGGGGTCAGAATTTTTATGGCAGATATATATGTAAAAAGATATTTCGAGGTGGAAGACGGATATCTTGTTCCTGCTGAATATAAATTATGTTTTAACTCCGTTAAAGAAGACTATTTAAAAAGCTTTTTAGGCAAATACAAGGCCTTAAATGTCAAAGCCACAGACGGGGCTTTAGATGTCAGGGTCTCGGAAGACCCTGCTCTGATTCATATTGTTGAAAATGAGATTGAACAGATGCTTATACTTGCAAAGGATTTCGAAGGAAAATGTATGGAATCCGGGGAAGGCAGCCTTTTAAATTCAGAAGAAAATACTGCAATAAATGAAGATATAATAGTTTCAGATGAGTTTCCCGGGGAAGCGCAGGGAGTTTCCTTCACTCCGCCTGCATTCGGGAAGACAGAGCAGGAGGAAACTGTTGAAGAAAATGCTGCAGAGAAAACTCCTGCCTTCTCGCATTTTGTCTCAGAATGCGTAGCTTTTTTCAACCCTGATACAAAAAAAGGAGAAGCTGCAGAGTCTGCGGATGACATTCCTTCAGAAGAGAAATTTACTTTTAATGACGAATCTGAGATGCCGGACGAAGACACTGAAAATGTTCCTGAATGGTCCGCTGACACATTTGAGCCTGATAAAGTTCACGATGAGGAATTTTTCACAAGTGAAGTTTTGGACGAGGAGTCAGTTGACTCTTCTGACTCTGAGATTCCTGATCTTTCTGCTCTTGATTCTTCCCTTGATGCTGAGCTGTCCCCTTTCGGTGATGATTTAGATCTCTCTGACTCTGATATAGAATCTGAGTCTTCTGACTCTTCTGACTCCGGGATTCCTGATCTTTCTGCCCTCGATTCTTCTCTTGAAGATGAGCTTTCGCCTTTCGGTGATGATCTTGTTCTCTCTGACTCTGATATAGAATCTGAGCCTCCTGACTCTTCTGACTCCGGGATCCCTGATCTTTCTGCTCTTGACTCTTCTGTTGAAGATGAGCTATCGCCTTTCGGTGATGATCTTGTTCTCTCTGACTCTGATATAGAATTTGAGTCTCCTGACTCTTCTGACTCCGGGATCCCTGATCTTTCTGCCCTTGACTCTTCCCTTGATGGTGAGCTGTCGCCTTTTGGTGATGATCTTGATCTCTCTGACTCTGATATAGAATCTGAGTCTCCTGACTCTTCTGACTCCGAGATCCCTGATCTTTCTGCTCTTGACTCTTCCCTTGATGCTGAGCTGTCGCCTTTCGGTGATGATTTTGAAATCCCTGATATTGAGGCTGAGGATGATTTAATTTCAGATGTCGAAAGAACAGATCAGGCCCCGGCACCAGAAGAATTGTCTTTTGATGATGAATCTCCGGAACAAATTTCATCTGAAGCTGAGGAGAATCTGCCGGATGAATCCTTATCGCTTAAAAAGGCAGGGGATCTTTATTCAGATGGTGATCTAAACGGTGCTTTAAATGCCCTGAATATAGTTCTCAATATAAATCCGGAAAACAGTGATGCGCTGTTAATGCGGGCAGCAGTCCTCTCTGATGCCGGAAGCTTCAAAGAAGCTTTAATGGATTTTGAAAAGGCAGAGTCTCTGGATGATTTAGAGCCGGAGTATCTCTTTAAGCTTGCAAAAGCTCAGAATGCCTGTGAAAGGCAAAAAGAATCTCTCATAACCTGTGATCATATACTCTCGCTGATTCCTGATCACAGTGAAGCCCTTTTCCTGAAGTTTGACATCCAAAAACTACTTGGAAGAATGCGTGAGGCTCAGTTAACTCTTGAAAAATTAACTGAGGTAAATCCTGATGAATATCGTGTCTGGTATGAAAAGGCTCTTTTGGATGAGAATTCCGGTAAAACCGAGGACGCAATTTATGATTACGATCGCCTTTTAGAGTTAAACGGGGATTTCACCGAAGGCTGGGTGAGAAAAGCGCTTCTCCTTGTAAAACTTGAGCGTCATTTAGAGGCGCTTTTGTGTTATGAGAATCTTGTCGGGAAAAAACCTGAAAATGCAGGACTCTGGTACTCAAAAGGCCTTGTTCACAGAGTTATCGGACAGTTTGACGAGGCTCTTCATGCATTTGAAGTATCTATTGCATTAGATTCAAAAGATCTGGATGCAATGCATGCCAAAGCCCGCGTTCTGGTAGATCTGGACAGATACGATGAAGCAATAGAGGAATACGACCGCATAATTAATGCAGGGTCAAAGGATTATTCGGTTTACTGTGAAGTGGCTGTGATTCAGCAGAAAAAAGGTTTGTATGATGATGCAGTCCGGAATTTCAAAATTGCTTTTTCATACAATCCCGGGAATTTAAAGGCCCTTTTGGGAAAGGCAGAATGTGAAAAGATGGCCGGAAGAATAGATCTGTCGATAGCAGATTATAGAAAACTCGCCGGTCTTGACTCCAAAAATGAGGGTGCATGGTTATCTCTTGGAAGTCTTTATGAGAGTGCAGGCAGGCCTGAAGATGCACTCTCTGCATATAATGCGATTCTGGAACTAAATCCCGGCTCAGAGGACGCTCTGAATGGAAAACTCAGAATTTTAATTAAAACAGGCCGTTACAGTGAGTCACTGCCGCTTTATGATATGTTACTTGTCCGAAATCCCGGTGATGCTTCGCTCATTGCAGGTAAGGGGGCTGTCCTTGCAAAATTAGAGCGTTTTGATGAGGCAGTTGTAGTGTACCGGTCCGCAATAAGAATTGACCCTAAAAATGCTGTAAATATTCTGGATCTTGTTGCGATACTATCTGATATGGGTCTTTATTCCGAAACTATTGTTTACTATGATATGCTCGTCTCCCTTCTTCCGAATGAGCCTGATATACTGATGTCAAAGGGTATGGCACATTACAGTGCAGGACAGAATGAGGCCGCAGTTTCGGTGTTTAAAAGACTCTCTGCTATGCGGCCTGATGATCCTGATGTTCTTCTAAAACTGGGTCTTTCATTAATTAAGCTTGGAAAATCCGATGATGCACTTATGTGCTATCAGAAGACACTGGAGATTGACTCTGAATATGGCAATGTGTGGCTTAAAAGCGGAATTGATCCTACATCGTTTATAAAAAGGAAACCTCCCGCACCTGCAATCGCAAAAGGAACATATAGGGAATTTAAAGAGAATACCTATAAAAAACAGGACGATTCAGCTTTAAAAGGTCCTGTGTTGAAATCTGATGCAGAAATTAAAATAAATGCACCTGAAGAGAAACCAAAATCTCAAAGGCCGACGGAAAGCCAGCTTTATGACTCTGAATATCTCTACAAAAAAGGATTATCACTCACAAAGCACGGATATTACGATGCCGCAATAAAATGTTTTGACAGGGCTTTCTCTCTCAAACCTGAAAATGTGATTTACATATTCTCTCTGGGAATTGTATATGGAAAAACCGGCGAATACGAGAAGGCAATAGAATGCTTTGATAAAGTTCTTGAGACTGAACCGCGTCATGAGGGTGCCAAAAAAGGGAAGAATATGGCGTTAAAAAGCCTTTATAAATGATTTTTAACACCAGATGAAACAATTATAAAAAAATCCTGAAAAAAACAGGATGAATAATATATCTGAAAAAGAGGATTTTTTTTATTTCCAGAATTTCCATCTGGATTTTTGAACTATATCTCTGTCATCTTCATGGGAATTATCATCCCCGTTTCCGCTCTTAAGTGCCGGCTTTATTGCTGACTGGAGTGCCGCACTATGAGCTGCTGCCTGTGCCTGAAGGTGTTCTATCATCTGGGTTAAGTCTTTAATTCTTTCATCCTTGGAAGAGGCTATCTGATCTGTTGTTGTAATGCTCATCGCCTCAATTCTTGAAATGCTCTCTTTCATATCCTCGATACGCTGATCTTTTTCAGAGATTAGTCTGGTGTATGCTTCCCGAAGTTCTTTCTGTGCTTTAACCTCTTCTTTCAGATTCAGTATCTCAGTTTTAAGTGCCTCAGTTTTCTTTTCATTTTCTTTTTCAGAAAAATCAGGGTTTTTTTCTGTATTAAGATATTCTTTGCATGCCATCTTTACCAGATCGGCTTTTTTAAGATCCATTTTTTCAGCAGCATTCTCAATCTCTGCAGCGAGTTCATCATCAAAAGTTACAGTAGTTCTCATTTAAATCCCCTTTTTGGTTTCATCTGTTTTTTCCATTTCAGTCGAAATGTTTTTGTTGATATTAATTCCCGGATTTCCCGGTTTCATGTCAAGAGCATTTTTGAAGCATTCTTTCGCTTCATCGAATCGCTTTAAGGCAGAAAGGGCAACACCCTTATTGTTTAAGGCTGCGGCGTTGTCGGGGTTTATCCCGAGAGATTTGTTAAAACTTAATACTGCATCCTGAAGCCTTTTTGAATGAACAAGTGCAATTCCCTGTCTGAACCATATAAGAGCATCTTCATCTTCCATGGAAATAGCTTTATCAAAGCAGTAGAGGGCTTTCTCATGCAGATTTGCATTACAGAGTGAAACTCCTTTATTGTACCAGTAACTGACGCCCACTTTCATACTATCTCCTGCCGGGCTTCCTGCTGAAATTTCGGCTTACAGGAATCCTGAATAAATATTCTATCAATGTTAGCTTTGATATAAACATCTATCCGGCTTTATATATCGTTGATATTCCTATGGCATATAATTTATCCGTTTTCATCGGAATTTCACTGATCAGATTATTTAGTCTTCTTTTTCCATAATCAGATACATAATATTCATAACTGAATTTCATGTATAAAATTCCCGGCGACTCTGTATCAAAAAACATTCAGGCAGAGAAGGCACTCTTAAAATATTTCGGATATTCATCTTTCTATCCCTATCAGGAGGAGATAATCGCTTCTGTAATGAAAGGAGGGGATGTTCTGGCAGTGATTGCAACCGGCGGCGGAAAATCCGTATGTTATCAGCTTCCCGCAATATTAAGGGACGGAGTGGGAGTTGTCATATCACCCCTTATATCTCTTATGAAGGATCAGGTGGACTCTCTTGTTACAGCGGGTGTCTCTGCGGGTTTTTTAAACAGTACACAGGACTATTCTGAATATTCAAAAACGACAAAATCGATGTTAAACGGTTCTCTTGATATCGTTTACGTATCTCCGGAAAGGGCAGTTACACCTGCATTTATCTCAACTCTTAAGAGGTGCAAAGTATCCGTTCTTGCTGTTGACGAGGCGCACTGCATCTCACAGTGGGGGCATGAATTCCGGACTGAATACAGGAGACTAAACACCCTCAAAAAGGAATTTCCGGGCGTTCCTGTAATTGCACTGACCGCAACCGCAACTCCTGTTGTAAGGTCGGATATCGCAAAACAGCTGAAATTAAATGATCCTCTGATTTATGTAGGGAGTTTTTTCAGAAAAAATCTAAAATACAGCGTTCTCCCAAAAAAAGATGCACTGGGGCAGATCCTTGGTTATATCAAGAAGAGACGAAAGGATGATTCCGGAATCATCTATTGCCAGAGCAGAAAGAGCGTTGAGGACATTTCAAAAAAATTAAATTCTGCCGGAATATATGCCCTTCCCTATCATGCCGGACTTTCAAAAACTGCACGTGAAAAGACACAGGACAAGTTCATAAAAGACAATGTGCCTGTGATTGTTGCAACTGTTGCTTTTGGTATGGGAATAAACAAACCTGATGTAAGGTATGTAATCCACTATGATCTGCCTGCAAGTCTTGAAAATTTCTATCAGGAGACCGGAAGGGCCGGACGTGACGGGCTTCTTTCAGACTGTATACTTTTCTATACAAGGGCAGACCGGGCAAAAATAGATTATTTCATCTCAAGAATGGACAGCGGCAAACAGAAAGCAGTCGCAACAAAGAAGCTTGACGCAATGACTGATTTTTGTGAAAGTCGCTCCTGCCGTGTAAAAATATATCTGGATTATTTCGGGGAGGATACAAAAGGGTTTGAGTGCGGGGAATGCGACAACTGCCTTAATCCTTCTGAATCATTTGACGGCACAGAGATTGCAAAAACGGCTATAAAATGCATAGACTCTCTTGAGGTATCCTTTGGTATAGGATATGTTGCAGACGTACTGCGGGGTTCAAAAAGTAAAAAGATAAAGGAAAGAGGCCATGAAAAATCCCCATATTTTGGAAAAGGAAAGGAAATTTCAAAGGATGAATGGGAGTCTTACATTAAGGAGACAGTCCGGTCCGGCTTTTTAACAAGGGAAGGCGGCAGATATCCTGTTGTCCTCCTAAATGAGAAGAGTATGGATGTTCTTTCCGGAAAGTCCCGTGTGACGCTTACAAAATGCCGTGGAAAAATCACAAAAAAAGCAGAAAAATCCGCAAAATCAGGCGAATCAAGGCCGCAGATTCATGACAGTGAGCTTTATGAGAGGCTAAAGAAACTCCGGAAGAAGATTGCGGATGAGAGGGGAATTCCGCCTTACATGGTTTTATCAATTGCCTCGCTTGCAGAATTATCATCACGCCTTCCGAAAACAAGGGATGAATTATTGCTTGTGAAAGGGATAGGCGAGCATAAAGCAGATGATTTCGGCTCTCTTTTCCTCAAAGAGATAGCTTTCAAAAAAGAAGAAATTCCTGAAAAAAATGATGAAAGCAGCTCTGATATAACATACAAAATGTACTGTGAGGGTTTAACAGTAAACCAGATTGCAAAAAAAAGAGAGCTTAACTCTGATATTGTCTCTGTTCATCTTGAAGAAAAGATAAAGGCCGGTTACGGGATTGATATCTTTGATCTGGTATCACCTGATAAACAGGAGTACATAATATCATTAATCAGAGAATTTGGCGATATTTCAATAAAGGATATTGGTAAGCTTTCAGACGGCAGGGTAACATTTAGTGAAATCCGGTTTGTAAAGGCATTTTATGACAGAGATAAATAATATTGATTCCTGCTTAAAAATGCGGTTCAGTTTCAGATAGAGTCTAAATGAGGCCAAAATAAGATATTATTGTTAAATTAATTCATATTTTGTTGTTCTCTGTCTGAGTGTTCTTCCGATATCCTCAGCAATTCTTTTCATCTCTTCAGGGTTGAAGAAGTCCGATCCCTCGCCGCCTGCATCAGTTGAAACTTCGTCTGCAAACATTGTTCCGCCTAAGTCGTTCCCGCCGGCAAGAAGTCCAAGCTGGGTGAATTTAAGACCCACTTTTCCCCATGAGATCTGAATATTGTCAAAGTTATCCAGAAACAGGCGTGATACTGCAAAGAAGAGAAGATCAGATCTTCCTGTCGCACCTGCGGGGGCTAAGCCTCTTTCATAGAGTCTTGTGTTCTGATGGAGGTAGGGAAGTGGAACCAGTTCTGTAAAACCGCCTGTTTCATCCTGTATGTCCCTTAAAACTCCCAGGTGCTCAGCCCTGTCTTTTTCTGTATCAACAGATCCGTACATTATTGTGGATGTTGATTTCAGACCGAGGGAATGTGCTTCTTTTATTATTCTGACCCATTCAGCAGTGGATATTTTTGAAGGGCAGATTACCTTCCTTACATCATCAACAAGTATCTCGGCAGCTGTGCCCTGAAGAGTGCCAAGACCTGCGGAAATCATCCTTTCAAGAACGTCTTTTGTGCTGATTCCACTCATTTTTGCTGCATGATATACCTCATCGGGACTCATAGTGTGAATATCCACATCAGGTGCTTCTTCTATTATGCACCTTAGGATATCCTCATAGCTTTCGACATTAAAATCCGGATGAACGCCTGAAAGAAGGCAGATCTCTGTAACATTTCTCTCCTTTGCAAGCGCTGCACTGTTTTTTATTGACTCTTTATCGAAGAGATATGCATCCTTGTCTGATTTTGGTTTTCCGAATGCACAGAAATTGCACAGATTCCTGCATATGTTTGTTACATGGACGTTCTGGTTTCTGACGTATGTTACAATGTCCCCTGCCCGTCTTTCACGCATCGTGTCAGCTGCTTTTGCAACATCCCAGATTCGCCTGTCGTTTATCTTCATCAGGCTTTCAGCTTCGCCAGTTGTCATCCTGTGTCCGTTTAAGAGATCGTCTAAGAGTGTTTTGAGGTCGTTGTCGTTCATTTATTCTTCTCCTCACGCCTTCTTAAGTAGAGTTCGTGAATTATCATGATTGCAATCAGAATTATGGCAAATTCAAAGAGATGAAGGGGTGCGTATCCAATGAGTGGTATTGAAAACAGGGCTTTTCCGACAACCCATTCCTCTTTTACAGGTTTTATTGCACCAACACCTGCAATGCCGGAAAGCTGGTCGTAAACCTGGTTGTTGTCACCTTTTGTAATGTATCCGTTGTTTGGTTCTCCTTCATACCATTCAACGGCGCGGTGTATTATCGGGTGAACATTTTCATTTCCGTTTGGCCTGTAGATTATTACATCGCCGAAAACAGTGTTTCCCTGTTTGTCAGGTTTATTGTTGAACTTCCCATATCCGGTTACTAAGCCTTTCTGCCAGGTTGAAAGTTCTCCGAATCTGTCGGGTGCGACTATGAATACAAGGTCTCCCTTATTCATGTTTGGCACCATACTCTCTGATTCAACTGCAACAACAGCAGGCCATGTGCCTGATATTAAAAGAAGCAGAAGTGCAATTACGCCGACAGCACACAATACCCCTGCAATATCACGAATGAATCCAATCTTTGGATCACTGGTTTTTAAGAATTTTTTCAGGGGATTTATTTTCTCTTTTTGCCCTGTCTTTTTTGCATTTTTCATGTTATCGTGATCTTAGGTTTGTTTTACAGAATAGAAAGGTTTTGCAGATTTTAATTACTGCCTTAAAAGCAGGATATAAAAGCCGGCTAAATATGATGATATAGGATAAATGCCTAAGTGCTTATTTATGAGCGATGAAAAAAGGGCGGAATTAAAGGGAAAGGTTCTGGATTTAAAGAGTCTTGTCGATTATCAGGACGGATCAGTTGCAAGCAGGATGATTGTAAACCGAAATTCCGGCAGCATCACAATATTTTCATTCGATGAAAATGAGGGTCTTTCAGAACATACAGCTCCTTATGACGCTGTTGTCACAATACTTGACGGTGAATGTGAGGTCTGGGTCGCAGGTGAGACATTTTCAATGAAGGAGGCAGATACCATAATTTTTCCGGCAAATGCCCCTCATGCACTCTCTGCTGTTACAAGGTTTAAGATGATGCTTACAATGATAAAGGGTTAGCTGGCAGGCATTTATGACTGAAAAAGAAGGAGATTACTGCACAATATGTGGTGGTATTGTACCTGAAGGGAATGATATTAAAAAAATTATTGTCGAAGGAAAAGAGGTGGGGATAAATAAACTGGATTTCATTCTGGATGATGTAAAAAAGCTGAACCTGTCATCTGTTCCTGCAATAAAAGAAGAGCTCATAAAAAGGGCGTGTGTATTAAATTACATTCCGTCCAAGAAAAAAGATGCGTACTCCGAATCTCTCCTAAAGGAGTATCAAAAGCTTTGATCTTTTTATTGAGGTACGGGTATTTTTTAAACCGCAGTAAAATACCTCTGAATGCGGCTTCAGGAAATATATATTCCTTATATTTTTTTAAAAATCCTTCAGTCAACACCATAATGTCTTCTGAGAAACTCTCTTATCTTATGTGATTCCAGCCAGCCTCTGTCAAGCTCAGTTATTATATCATCAATTTCTTTTACCTGCTGCAGGAGTAATTCCGATGTATTTCTATCTTCTTCAAGCGAGAGGTATCCGGCAATTACTGACAGAGGGTTTCTGACTTTGTCATTTAAGGCAGCCATCTGAAGCAGATTTTTTTCAATCTGCATCAGTGCTTCTGCTTCTCTTCTTTTGGTCTCCTTATCTTCTGAAATGTCTCTTACAAGAGACATGATATATTTTTCACCGGCAATATCTATCATCCTCGCTTTAACAAAAACAGGGAAAACAGAACCGTCCTTTCTGACATGTTCGCCCTCAAAATCTATTGAACCAAATTTTTTAAGGTCTTTAACTCTCTTTATGTCATCTTTTCTGATTACAGGCGTGTTTATATCAGCTACAGTCATCTCAAGGAGTTCATCCCGCGTATAACCGAGACGCTGGCAGGCTGTGTCGTTTACCTCAACAAAATTTCCTCTTTGATTGTTCTTCATCACTTTATGCAGAAAAACCGCTTCGGAAACGTTGTTGAATAGCTCCCTGTATTTTACCTCTTTCTCTAAAATCTCATATTCATCTCTCTTTTTTTGGGTTATATCGCTGGAATTTGCTATTTCAAATTCTTCTCCTTTGTAATTAAGGTAATAGCTAATGACCTCTACAGGAAATATCCGGCCGTCTTTAGCCTTATGGAGGGTTTCTATTTTTAGAACCTTTTCTTTTTTAAGGTTCCTCCATAAAGATTTCCTCTCAGATATGGGATAATTGGGATCCACATCAGCTACGCCCAGTTTTAAAAGCTCTCCTTTAGAATATCCATGTTCTTTACAGGCATTTTCATTGACATAATAAAAGGATCCGTCGGGTTTTATCCAGAATATTGATGTGGGTGATTTGTCTACTGAAAAACTTGTTAGCCTAAGAATCTCTTCCTGCTTTTTATTCTTTGTTATATCCCTTATTGTGCATATCATTCCTGAGAATGTATTTTCTTTTATTATCGGGACCAGCCAGCCTGCCTGCCAGGTGGGTTTGTGTGCAGGTGTGACCACAAATGCTTCATAATAAACATTTTTAAGTGTTTTTCTGGCCTGATTGTAATATTTTATGAATTCGTTGACTGTCCCTGTATCAAAATCATTTGGGACGGATTTTCCTTTTAAAAACTCCGTATCGACACCTGAAATCTCAGCAATGGAAGAATTGGCATATATTATTACATCATTACAATCTGTTATCCAGATACCGTCAGGTATGTTTTCTATAATATTTTCGTAGAATTTTTTCTGCTCAGATATTTTTATCTCTTTAGTTATCCTGTCAGTAATATCTATGTGATTTCCTATCAACCGCAAGGCATTGCCGCCTTTATCCCTGTCGGTAACTTTTGCAGAAGCCTGAATCCATTTGTATCCCCCGTCTTTTGTTTTTAAACGGAATTCGTTCTCATAATTGTCAGGTTTGGTTTCAAGATATTTTTCAGCTGTTTCTAGTGCTTTTTCCCTGTCTTCAGGATAAATGAGAGATACCCATGATTCGTAATTCGCCGGAAATTCAAAAGGCTCATACCCCAGCATTGTATAATATCCGGAATTAAACTCCAGCTCGCCAGTTGATAAATTCCATTTCCAAATACCGTCTGTTGTGGCATTAAGTGTTAAAATGAGCTCTTTTTCAAGAATTTTTCGTTCTGAGATATCACGGACGACAGCAAGAGCAACATTCTCCCCTTCCAGCACAAAATTATGAACAGATATTTCAACAGGTATTTTTTCTCCGTTTTTTGCTAGATGTATCCATTCAAAAACAAAATTTTTTTCCTTATTTAGTTTATTGATAATCTGTAACAGGTCACCCTCATAGTCCGGATCATTTAAATCCTGGACGCTTTTTTTGAGGAATTCTTCGCGGGTATAACCCATTTTAATACATGCTGTTTCATTTACTTCAAGAATTCGTCCGGGGAATCCATCATCTTTTGTCTCGTGAAGATAGATCATGTCGTTTGCAGAGTCGAAGAGTTTCTGATATTTTTTCTTATTCTCCTCAATTAAAGCAAATGCCTGTAATCTTTCCCTTTCCTTTTCTATTGATGATATTGCGTATCCGAGATCTCCGGCCATCTCGGTGAAAAGATCTATCTCTTCTTCAACGGACTCAAAAATTGCAGAAGTTGATACTGTTATTATGCCGTAATTTTTTTCGTTATAACTTATGGCGGCGGTCATTGCAGACCGTCCCTTATACTTGTCTGAGAGAACGCAGTCTCTGCATTCTGATGAGGGATCTTTTATTAAGACGACTTCGCCGGTTTTAATGGCTTTCTTTGCGCAGTTTGATATTTTTTTATTTATAATGGACTTTTTCAGTTCATCAAAATCTTTTCCCAGCCCTTTTTCTGCAAATATATAACCGCTTTTATCGTCGGGAAAAAGAGCAATCCATGCGCTAAAGTAGCCCTGATCACGAACAAGGATCCCGCATGCTTTTGTTATGAGCGAAGTGAGATCCTTTTCATGAACTATCAACTGGTTTATATCGCGTATTGATCTTAAAATCTTATTCAGGTGCCTTAATTTTTCATCAGAGTTGTCCATTGATTGTTTTCACCCGGGCTTAGTTTGCATTTTTAATTAATCCTGAAATATTTTCATGACATTTCCGGTTTCATCTGATTATTATTATTTAATATTTAAATTTTAGCTTTGACTTTTAATTAAAGCTAACAATACTTTTTGTAGTATATATAAATAGTCTTCCGTCGTTCAGGGAGGAATCGGGAGTCTGTTTTAAGTAAAACACGGGAAAAAAGGCATTTATCAATTTAGGTTGTGCTAAAGGCAGTATACCCCCGGGCGGATTCGAACCGCCGTAACCAGCTCCAAAGGCTGGTATGATTGACCGCTACACCACGGGGGTTTTGTAATAATCTGGTTTGATAAACAAATTTCCTAAAAGAAATTCTTTTACTTAATTTGGTGCTGAAGATATTAAAATTAACATCCATCAGCTTTTCCTGACTTAGCGGGAACACAGGTTTTTTTTTATTTAATATCCGATGATGATAAAAACCACTATAAAACTTATCCGGTTATAAATTATTTTTCTGGCAGTATTCGTTCAGGTAACACTTATCGCATCCGGAGAAGTCACCCTTGCAATATTCCCTGCCAATTTCCCGAATAAGGGATTGTGCAATCCCCGGATAATCGGGATAAATGTTTCTGGCGGCCTCGATTATCTGCTGATTTGATGCATTTTTCGGAACCATTCCTGTTCGTTTGAATACTTTTCCAATCTGTGAATCAACCGAGATATCTATTTCATTAACACCTTTTAATGGCACTTTAAATTCCCTTACAAGAATATTGGCAGCCATTGTGGAGATCTTCTGACCCACTCCGGGAAAATTCGCAAATCGTTTGATTACCAGTTTACAATCCGGTTCAGCCAGATGCCATATTTCTGATGCATCATCCTTATATTCGGAATGAATTCTTCTGATTGCCTTATGAAAATAACCGGCCATCTTTTCGTTAAATTTGTGCAAATGCTTCTCAGCAAAAACTGAATTGATATCATCCAGATTTAAGGCCAGAAAATTTTCAAATTCCGGGCCTCCACACTCCTTTGATATGATATACGGGATATTCCATGCCTGTTCTGCCGTAATCTGACGGTCCATGACACAGCCGAGAACGAAAAAGTGGGGATAATTTTTGATATCATTTAAAAGGGCGTCAGATTTCGGGATGCCTGTAAAAGCAACAGTTTCACGGGGTTTGTCATGCAGCTCTTTTGCCTTATTGAATAAGATATTTTTTATTGTCTGTTCCGGTGCTGACATTGGATAATTTCTTTTCATCTGATTGTATAAATCAGGTTGTTTCATCCAAATTCTTTCGAAAATTATGAATGATTTTTTTATTATTAATGTGAAAAGATAGACCAGGGAGATATTTATGAACAAAATAATGATTACAGCGTTTACTGTGATGCTTTCGCTCTGTTTTGTGTTCACATGCGGCTGCATCACATCACCCGGAACAACAGGATCAACTGCACAACCGGCAGATACGGCAGTTCCTGCAATCTCATATGATGACACACCTGTTCATTACATCGATGTAAACGGAGTTACTCTCAGCTATCGGGAATTCGGGACAGAAAACACAGAACCTCTCCTCATGATCATGGGATTCGGTCAGACGATGGATCAGTGGGATACCACGTTTATCGGCATTCTTTCAAAGAATTACCATGTTTATATGTATGATCACCGCGGGATGGGGAAGAGTACTGATGTTGATGCACAGTATTCTCTCCGGCAATTATCTGACGATGCGGCAGGTCTTATTACGTCACTGGAATATGACAGCATGAACATTTACGGTGTTTCAATGGGATCATCCGTGTCCCAGAATCTTTTAATTGACCACCCGGAAATGGTTAGAAAGGCGATACTTTCTTCTGCCGCATACAGCGCCTCAATTCCTGCAACAGAGAAACTGCACAGTCAGCTAACAGAAAGTGCCCAAAATCCTGATACTCCCGAAGGTGTGAGGAAGGAGGCTGTTGCAAACCTTGAATGGGGGGGCTGCTATGACAATCTTTCCGGCATTAAAAACGATGTAATGTTAATTACAGGAACAGCGGACGACTTAACGCCGCAGTCGGTAGCGGTTGAGATTGCCGGACAGATTGACGGTTCATGGCTCATAAGATTTAAGGGCCTTCCGCATGCAGGCTCATTCTATACACCTGTTGAGTACGGGACAATTACAACGACATTTCTGGAGATGAATGAATCTCCTGGAGATATTTTTTCAATATTATGGGCTCTTTAGATAATTAATTCACATTTTTTCAGGCTTATCTGATGTCTGGTTATATTATTATGCATCCTTTTTTTCGCTAAAAAACAGGAAATAAAGAATAAATGGGATTAAACCAATTAAGAACCTGAAGAAAATCCTGGAGATAATTATGAAAAAAACAGCAATTACGGGAATTTCAGTCCTGATTTTAATCTGCATTGCTTTAACATGCGGATGCACAGCAACTCCTGCATCATCTGAAAACGCAGGAGCCGCGGCTGTTCCTGCAATCTCATATGAAGATACTCCTGTTCAGTATAAGACTGTAAACGGAGTCAGTCTTGCATACCGTGAATTCGGAACAGAAAACACAGAACCCATACTCATGCTCATCGGGTTCGGTGGGACAATGAAATCGTGGAATACCACGTTTGTCGGTCTTCTCTCTGAAGATTATCACGTCTATGTTTTTGATTACCGCGACATGGGTGAGAGTTTTAAAACGGATTCAAATTTTACAATATACCAGCTTTCCGATGATGCGGCAGGACTGGTTGAAGCGCTTGGCTACGACAGCATGAATACCTATAGCGGCTCGATGGGATCAACAGTCGCACAACAGCTTTTAATCTCACACCCAAAAAAGGTAAGAAAGGCTGTTTTGTCATCAGCGACATACAGCGTTTTAATTCCGGAGACAAAAATACTGCACAGTCTTATTGAGAGCGAATTAACAGATCCTGCCTCTTCCGAAGGCGTTGTAAAAGAGGCAAATGCAAACCTGAATTATCCGGGATGCTATGATAATCTTTCATCAATAGAGAATGATGTAATGCTCATTACCGGAACTGCGGATTTTATAACGCCACAATCTGTAGCAGTTCAGATTGCAGGTCAGATAAACGGTTCATGGCTTGTAAGGTTCAAAGGTATTCTTCACATGGGTTCAAACTATGCACCTTATGAATACGCTGAAATTACAAAGACATTTCTGGAGATGGATGAATCTCCTGTTTGACTTTTTTTATAATGATTAACTATTCAAATCATTCTTTTTGTCCCACTTCATTTGATTAAAAGCTGAAAGGGCAGTGAAAGTTAAAACCGACAATTTCCAAAATTTTATTTTAATGTAAATTATATTAAAAAATAAGGAGAGAATATGCCCATTCCCGATTATCAAACATTAATGCTCCCTGTCCTGAAGTGCGTTTCGGATGGACAGGAACACGCCTCAAAAGAATTGCGTCAGAAAATATCTAAAACTTTACAGCTCTCTGATGAGGATCTGGCAGAAAGGCTCCCAAGTGGCATCCAGTCAACCTTTGATAACCGGGTCGGATGGGCGACGACGTATCTGAAGAAATCCGGTCTGCTCACAAGTCCAAAACGTGGTGTCATTCTGATCACTGATCGTGGCAGAGATGTCCTGCGACAGAATCCTGAAAGGATAGATACCAAATTCCTTGAACAGTTCAAAGAATATCAGGATTTCAAGGTACTTCGTCGTGATAAATCCGGGACCGATAGAAGTAATGATGTCTCTTCAGCTGAACTGACACCGGAGGAGATCCTTGAAAACAGCTATCATGACCTTCGTTCCCAGCTTGCCGATGAGATTTTAGAGCGTGTCATGCAGTGTTCACCTGAATTTTTTGAGAATCTTGTTGTGGATCTGCTTGTTGCAATGGGCTATGGCGGGTCAAGGAGTGATGCAGGAAAAGCGGTTGGTAAAAGCGGCGATGATGGAATTGACGGGATTATCAAGGAAGACCGGTTGGGCCTGGATGTAGTGAATATTCAGGCGAAAAGATGGCAGAATACAGTAGGCAGGCCTGAAATACAGGCATTTGTAGGAAGTCTTGCAGGGAACCGGGCAAAGAAAGGTGTCTTCATCACAACTTCTAAATTCTCCAAAGAAGCAGATGATTATGTCCGGAGAATTGAGCAGAAAGTAGTGCTCATCGGCGGTGAACAACTTGCTCAGCTGATGATAGATTATGATATCGGTGTATCTAAAGAAGCACAGTATGTCGTAAAAAAGATTGATTTTGACTATTTTGAAAGTAATTAGCTTTTTTTAATATTTTTTTTATTTGTTTAATTTGATCCCCTTTCTGTGAGAAAGTTAAAGGAGAATATTAGCCGACTTTATTTAACTCTATAAATTCCTAAAAAAGGTTAAAAAAATCAAATCATCCCGACAACAACCTCATCTTCATCACTCTTCTCAAGATAATCCGGGTGAATCTCCTGCCTTGCAAAAAGTGCCAGAATCAGGATTACAATTCCGATGATAAATGCCGCTGTGAATGCGAGATCAAATCCGGAAGATAAGACATCCATCTTTATATTGACAGGCGCCTCCTGTGTAACACCCCTGTGTACTGCAATCGAATTCATGCCCTCAATAAATATCAGGTTAAATATTGCAATACCAATCGTCATCGGTGCGAATCTTTCAAGTCCGGTTAAACTTGAGACCATTCCCTGATATCCCTTACCGACAGAATTTAAGATCATATTTGAGACCGGCGTGGCCATGAGTCCGAGTCCGAATCCTATCACAAGCAGGCATACTATCACAAACGCTGTTGTTGTATCGGCATGCAGAAATGTAATCATGAGATATCCTGCTGTAAGTATAATTCCGGCAGCGATGCAAAGAGGCCTTCCTCCTGCTCTGTTATAGAGTGAGCCTGCAATAAGCCCTGCTATCATCATGGCAACAGAAAGAGACGTTAATATCAGACCTGCATCCGATGTGCCAAACCCTTTTACATATTCCAGATAGAACGGGAGAAGATAGTTGATTCCTGCAAAACTCAGATAAAGAAGTGCCAGTATCAGATTTGTATAGATGAAATTTCTGTTCTTAAACAGTCTGATTTCAAGAAGTGGATCAGACGACTTCAGTTCATTCCAGACGAAATACGCAAGAGATGCAATTGCAATCGCAAATGAAACAAGTATCGGTGTGGATGTCCATCCGAGCGTCTGGCCCTCTGATACTGCAAAGAGAAGTGTTGCTAGACCTGTAAAAATAAGCATTGCGCCGGATTTGTCAAACCCTGAGAGATTCTTTTTATCAGCCGCAACTGTAGAGGGAATTACCTTAAATCCTATTATCAGTGCAATAATACCTACAGGCACATTGATGTAGAATATCCAGTTCCAGGATATAAACTGGGTTAAAATACCTCCGATTGTCGGTCCGATTGCTGTACCGAGTGCTGCAATCGTCATAATTATGCCCATCGCCTTTCCCTTCTGACTCATCGGAATATAGCCCGTAATCATGGCAGGGCCTATTGCGGTAATCATTGCACCGCCCACTCCCTGAAATATCCTTGACCCGATAAGAGACGGGAATGAGTTTAGAATATCGGGCAGAAAACCGCAGGCAAACGAACCTGCTGTGAATACAATAAAGCCTGAAAGGAATATTTTTTTAAAACCGATACTGTCTGATATCTTTCCGAATATTAAAACACAGCCTGCCATTACCAGGAGATATGCGGTTGCAACCCAGCTGACAGTACTGGATGAAATATTAAAAGACTGTGATATCGTCGGAAGAGCAATATTAACGATTGTCCCGTCAAGGGCAGACATAAAAGTTGCCAGCGATATGGCAAGAATCAGCAGGCTGTAACTCTGACCTGATGATTTTTGAGGGATTATTTCCATTATTTATTAATTGCGGGCTTTTTTTTAAATAAATATCTTAATGTCCTTTTTTTCCGGATAAACTGATTTAAAACTTTTTTTATGATTTTAGTCACGCCGGTTAAAAAAAGTATTGCGAAAATATTTGTCTTTATTTATCAGGCTCTATTATTTCATCCACAAAAGAGCTCATTTGTGAAAGAAGCATGGGGTCAAGTCCGCCGTCAACCGCCAGAAGAACACCACTATTTTCTCTCTGTCTTAGTTTTGATGCTATAAAATGCATAAACTGTGATATTTTCACAGACGGAAGATAGATAAGCATAGTGCTGACCGAGTCTAGCAGAACAAGAATTTTTTTGTCGTTAAGTCTTTTTAACATTTCTGTAATTGCAATGCCAAGTCCTGTAAGATCAGAAGGATTTTTGGTATACATATGATGTTCATCTGAAACAGGGTCTGTTCCCATCGAATACCTTGTAATGGCATCGATAAAATATACACTTTCCATGTTTATTCCGTTCTTTTTGTAAAGTTTTTCAAGAATTGATACCGGAAAATTAGCTGTGACCAGTATTGTCACATATCCTGAATCCTGAGCTTCTTTTAGTATTTTTGTATTGCTCTCCCTGATTTTCGCCGGGTCTGACAGATAAAGGACAATCAGTGGCTCGCCTTCGTTTTTAAGTGAAAAATCCATGATTTTAAGCTCCTATCTTTTCAAAAAATCAGCATATGCATCAGGTATTGCTTTCTGCTTGTCCACAACCGCAATATTAAGCTCTTTTATGTTCTCAAGAATTTTATCTGCATTGGTTATCTGAATATTCAGAAGCATTTCTGCGTCTTCATTGGTTATTTCCTTTGATTTCAAAAGATTTTTGATATCCTCCATATTGTTTCTTATAATTTCAACAGGTCTGTTAAGCCTTAAGGCGCTCTCTGTTACAAATGACAAAAGTTCACGTTCTGTTTTTCTCTCCTTTGAGAGGTCATGGCCCATAAAGGATATTCCGTTGATTATTCCTCTTTCGTCATACATGGGCTGGACATTTATTGAGATCTCTGCCTCATCCCCGTTTTTTAAGAGAAGTGCGGATTCAAACCTCTCAAAAGTCTCTCCACTGATGAGTTTTTTCATTATTTCTTCGTAATCCTCTTTTTTATTCTCTGGAAAGAGAATACGGATATCTTTTCCTATAATTTCATCCCCGGAATATCCGAAAAGTTGTTTGGCACCATAATTCCAGTATTTAACAATTCCATCAGTTTTGATGCCGACTATTGCATCACATGAGTTCTCGACTATCTCTGCAAGATTTGTTCTGTCTGCGTTTAAACTGACTATTTCGTTTATGTCTGTTATGAAATGGATAGCGCCGATAACATCCCCTTTGTCATTAATAAGAGGGTCAATTTTCACCATGTACCATTTGTCCATAAAAAGCTGATAGCTCTCTCTTTTGTGTGAATCCATTGATTTGACGAAGGGACATCCTTCAATAAAATGGCTGAGTTTATGCACGAGTTCATAACAGTGTCTGCCTAAAATGTCACCTGATGGCATTTCAAGGAATTTTTCAGTGGCACTGTTGCAGTAGAGTATTTCTCCCTCATTTGAAAGAATAAATATTGGCTCTGCCATTGAATCATATATCATCCGCCACATTCTGTCAGGATATTCTGACTGTTTTTTTGTCCACTCCCTTAGTTCATCGGCATTTATTTTGTTTTCCATTTTAATTAACCCCCTAATTTCAGATTTCTCAGATGATTCTAATGTAATTCTTATTATAGAAAATCTTATGTGTTTAGATGGAATCAAAGGACAGGGATATATAATCTGCTAAAAAAAGAAATCTATCTGGAAAAAGTATAAAATTGATGCAATTAAATCTCTCATAATAAGAGATTAAAGGAAAAGGATGTTGTTTTGCGAAAAATTTTGAATATTAAGGATACAAATTTTGTAAAGGCATATATTCTGATTGCATATATCATTCTGGTTGTTATTCTGGCAGTATATGCATTTTCTCCCTTCAGCGGAGAGGTAGGCTATATACTTGCAAGACTCACACCTCATCTTGTTTATATCCCTCTTGTCTTAACAGCTCTCTGGTATCCCAAGCAGAAATTAGCCCATATTTTCATATTTCTCTTAATCTTTGCTCTTTTTCTCTCCGGATATGTTATCGGAGGGTGGAATCCGGATCTGATCTTTACAATATTCACGTCTTTTATCTATCTCTGGGTATATTTCGCAATCCTTCTGATACCTTCATGGGATTCCGGTGAAGGTGGCATAAAAACAGGCAGGAGGCCATCTTTAAGCAGAAAGAAGATTTCGGCCGGTATATCAAAAGTACTTAAAAAGAAGTCCTCTGAAAGCGTAGCAAAAAACCAGGGTGCCGGGAAATGTGCAGAACCATTCTCTCCTGCTCCGGTTCCTGAATACAGGCAGGTGCCTGTTGAACAGATTTTGCCACTGATTGAATCATTCCGGATAATGGACAATGATGTTTTGTCAAACACATTCCGTGCGATAGAGGCTATAGGGAGTCCAGCCGAACCTCATCTTATCAATGCGTTAAAAAGTCCGCATCTTCCTGTCAGGGAAAATTCCGCAAGAATGCTTGGTATAATGGAATCCACTGATTCCATATGCTTTCTTATTGAGTCAATGGATGACAGTTCAAAGAGGGTGCATAATGCGAGTATTCAGGCGCTGGCAAAGATAGGCGAACCTGCCATTGCTCCCCTTATTGAGGCTCTCAGTGACGGGAGGGCAGATATCCGTGCCGGGAGTTGTGCGGCACTGAGGATTATCGGGGTTAAAGGTGCAATCTCCGGCATAAAACCTCTTCTTTCTGATGAGAATCATTATGTCAGAAAAGAGGCGGCAAAATCACTTGGACGGCTTGGTGATGATACGGTTGCAGGAGATTTGTGTTTAGCTTTAAATGACGAATCACGTGGTGTCCGTCTGGCAGCTGTTGCGGCGCTTGGAAGAATCGGTACGCCCGAATCTGTTGATTCTCTTTTCAGCCTCTTAAAGACCGAGAAGGACTGTCAGGTAAGAGAGAGAATAATTGAATCTCTGGGACTGATAGGGGGGGAATCTGCAATAGTCGCGATAAAATATGCAACACTGGATTCTGACCCTGAGATCAGAAGTCTTGCAAAAGATTATCTTTTTGGACTTAATTGTCCTGTAGAGTAATCTTCTTATTTTTCAATTTTTAATGAACGTTGTTTCCAGGGGTACGGGACAAAGAAGAAGAGTACTAATGATATCATAATCGGAATTATCAGAAGGGATAACGCCCCGATTACAGATGTCATATCAGCAATGTATCCTGTGACTGCAACCCCGAGTCCTCCGGCGCCTACCGCAAGACCGAGCATAAGACCGGATACTGTGCCTGTCCCTTTCGGTGCAAGCTCGTGTGACATTGCGATTGTAACCGAAAATGTCGACCACAGGAAGTATCCGAATACAATCAGGGCAATTATTGAGATATAACCTCTGGTCCCGATAAACAGAATGAAAGGCGGAATTGATGCAATCAGACCGAATAAGGTGTATTCTTTTCTCCCGTATTTATCTGAGAGTATTGCACCAATTACCTGTCCCAAAACGCCTGCAATAAGCATGACAGATGTCAGGACATTTGCAATGAGGAGGGAAAATCCCTGTTCACTGAGAAATGTGGGAAGGTAGGCTATTGATGCAAAGATAACCCATGACCTAAATCCTGACGCGATTACAAGAAGTGATATCGGAAAGTAAGGGAATCTGACTCCGTTTGGATCTTCGGATTTAATTACATTCTTCTTCTCATTTCTGTTGAAATTCTTTGGAAGAACCTTATAGAGGACTGCTGCCATTATCAGGCCGGGGATAAACAGAAGTGCAAGGCCGTGCAATCCGTAAAATCCTACTGCAACTCCCACCAGAAGAGGGCCTATTGCAAACCCGAGGTTTCCTCCGACGACAAAAATGGATGTCAGTTTTCCTCTCTGTGCCCCGTGTGCAAGTCTGCTTACAAGGCCGAGTGCACTCGGGTGAAAGAAGGCATGGCCGAGTGCCGCACCGATTCCAAACAACAGAATCATATTGTAATCCTGCTGGACAAATCCGACAAAGGACATGAAAAAGGCGCAGAACAGGATTGATACAGGTATAGGGATACTGATGTTTTTGTTGTCATACAGCCATCCGATGAAAGGCTGGGTGAAGGACGATGTAAGATTATATACTGTTACCAGAAGTCCTGCAAGAAAGTATGAATAACCGTTCTGGAGGATTAAAAGCGGCAGAATTGCCGGAAGAACCGGCGAATATATATCGTTTACAAGATGGGACGCTGAAAGTCCTAAAATTGAGCGGGTATTATCCTCCATTTATATCACCTATAACTTTTCCATTCTGAGTATTTCAACCCGGATATCGACACATTCCTTTGTGTGGTGGGCAAATGTATGTTTAAGCGGCAGATCGCATGCGATAGCATCGGTTATCTCCGCCTTATCCTTAATATACGGCCTGATAAATCCTATTGAGCGTTTGTTGAATATTCCATATACGACATCTCCGCATCCAAGTGCCGCGTCAATAAAAGGCCGGTCGGCATGAACATTCTGGGCGCCGAATGGCGGATTCATGATAACAGTGTCAAATTCAGGGCATTCAAATGTTTTTATGTCAGACACCTCAAAATCGACATCAACCCTGAGTTTTGATGCGTTCTTTTCCGCAATTTCTATTGCTTTTTGGTCAATGTCAACTCCGAGAACATATTCCGCACCCAAAAGTGCGGCACCGCAGGAGAGAACACCTGTGCCGCATCCGGGGTCAAAGACTCTCATGCCTTCAATATCGCCTTTGAGCATTGCATTATAGAGAAATCTTGCGGCAATGACTGCCGGGGTTTTGTACTGTTCAAGAAAGGCACTGGGTTTTTCAAAACTTTCCAGACCTTCAAGCTTTATTTCAAGGGTTCTTAGTTTCAAAAATATACCTCAGATAATCTCATCAATTGTGTAATCTTCCCAGTCCCGAATCCCGCAGACTATCTCAAACTCTGAGGGGGAGAGCATGGGAGCAGGGAAAATTTCATGATGCCCATTTTCACATCAATATCTTATTAAATGGTATTTTAATTGATGTCTAATATTTGCCTTTTAAATGATTATTTATTTTGTTATCTTTCTGTTAATATTCTATGTATTCATCCGTTAGCCTGAGAAAAATATTTGTTTTGTGGGATTCTGATAATTATATCAATGGATTTTCATAAGCCTGTAATTTCTTAGACTTTTTTTCCAACTATTTGAATTTAGAGCCTCTGTTCTTCCGAGCCATTTTTTTGTTGTGAGGTCATATTCTCTGTGAATTTTGGAGCTTTTAAGAATCGTTATTCTTAAAGCGTCAGTTTTAAGATATAGTGGCCTGGTAACAGGTTTTTTAGCTCTCCTGTTAAGTTTTTTTCTGCAAAAAAGTCTGCAAAATTTTTCAAAGATGTTTAGATCCATTCCGATGAATCCGGCTATATCAAGATACTGATAATGATTGAGTTTGTGGGCAAGTGTTATATGAGCCCAAAATCCTCCTCTTTTATCAAAACTATTTTCAGGATCACACACCCTGTTGAGTTCAATTTTCAGTTCATTCCAGAAACTTTGAAATTTTGGAGAAATCTCAATTTTATATGCAATGACTCTCCCTCTGCTATTTTGCTTTGAATTCCATCCGTTAATTGAATAAGGCAGGTAATCAAGTTCTCCTGATAATTTCTTGATAATACTATAAACTTCATGTATAGAATGACCTCTTTTCATACGAAACGGCCCATATATTGTAAGATGAGGTACTCTTAGAGTGTTATTTGGATAGGCCATTCTTACAGGTTTTGTGTTCTTATAGACATTCCATTTAATATTTCCAAGCCTTAATTCAATAAAATATGGGTAATTCATTAAGAAACTCTCTTAATTTTAAATTATCACCTGTTTTCAGGAATCCGGAAATCTCAATAATGTTGCTTTTCCTTTGTTGCGTAATATTTGTCGATTATTTTCTTGGTATTTGATGAAACTCTTGTATTATTTCCTGGTTTGTAATATGCGATTCTTTTAATCTCGTTTCTGGCTTTGGGTGTACCTTTAACCTTCATAAAAAATACCTTAGCTTTCATGAACTTAAAGAGATATTTCACTTCTATAGGATAAAGTCCGGTTTCTTCCCTGAGTTCTCTGATTGCAGACTGTATTTGCAATTCATATGGGTGAGCACCCCCTCCGGGAAGCAGATATCCTCCTCCATGTGAAACAACCAGAATGCCGTTTCTGGTCTCAATAATGGCTGTTCCTCTCCGCCGATTGTATGCACTGTTCATAGTGAATCGTTCCTAATGGGATTTCCGCGATGACATTCCGATAACAATTAATGTCATGAATATTCCAAATGCAAAGCCAAATGAAGTATTTAATGGAGACTGGTTTGTTAAAAAATTAAAAATTCCATATCCAAAACCTGCTGCGGCAAAAAAACTCTCAA
Organism: Methanomicrobium sp.; assembly: GCF_055145805.1. NCBI lineage: Archaea > Methanobacteriati > Methanobacteriota > Methanomicrobia > Methanomicrobiales > Methanomicrobiaceae > Methanomicrobium > Methanomicrobium sp. The sequence continues at coordinate 45,025 of NZ_JBSREC010000121.1, forward strand.
TTAGAACCCAGCTGAATTTGTTCATGTGATTTTTTTTATATAATAGCTATAAATTCTTTTTGGAAAGAAGTAATTTTTTTTATAGAAAGTGGTGTTGGCAAACCCTTAAAAAATATCTAATTTCCAGCAAAAAATTAAAAAGTGAGCATTTACTGTTTGCATGTCCAATTTTGAGATAAAAAAGATGTTTTTGAGATAATCAGATTATCTCATCAATTGTGTAATCTTCCCAGTCCCTAATCCCGCAGACTATCTCAAACTCTGAGGGGGAGAGCATGGGAGCAGGGTATCTTGCCTGATCATCGTATGCAAGCCTCGGGCATGCCGTATTTACATATGCATCAAAACCGAGGTTTAGGAGTGAATCAGGAGTAACCTCGCTGAGATATACAATATATGCCTTGTCAGTTAAGGAACAGAGCTTCATGGCAAGCTCTTCTCTTTTCTGTCCTGATTTTTTGCTTACAATAATTCCAATCCTTTCAGCTTCTTTTGCTTTCTCAATCTTTGCAAATCTTTGCCTGAGAAGACGTGACGGGTCAATAACTTCTGCTTTTTTCATGTACGGGTCGAATGCAACAACCCGCATGCCGGTTGCAAGCGCAATTCCAAGCGGGTGGAAAACTCCTGTTCCTATGAATAATATCTCATCACATCCGGTGTTTTTTGCGGCCTCAAAACTGCATCCGAGAACCTGACCTTTATATGGTGTTCTTGAACTTCCCTCTCTTATTACGCACTCAATTCCTTTATCTAAAAGATATGCCGCGATTTTTTCAAGTTCGTGAACATGCTGGATTGTTGTTACAAGACCTATTTTTTCATCCCTTATTGTATCCAAAACATTTTCAAGTGAATTTACATCAATATCCTGTCTTATGAACTCATAAAGGACGCCTTTTGTATCATCGACAGGTGCATGCCCGTAGTGTATCAGAATATCGGCATCTTTCAGAAGTGTCAGGTCAAGGTCGCATGCACCCCAGCAGGGATCACCTGAAATAATAACCTGATATCCCCTTTTTTTTAGTTCATCCGAAAAAAGGTAAGCCTCTCTTTTGAGTCCTTCGGGAAACTGGAGTGCAACTTTTTTTGCACCTGAATCCAGAAGCCTTAAAAAAATATCAGAATTTTTTATTTTTAACATTTACGCCCGATTCCGAGACTTCAATCTCAACAAGATACTTGTAATCGCGTCCGATATCGCACTCTCCCCTTTTGATTACGACAAGGACATCAGCAACTTCTGCACCTTTATTCTCAAGGCCTTTAAGGATAGCTTTCATTGTGCCGCCGGTTGAGAAAACATCGTCTATTACGACTACTTTGTCACCTTTCTCAATGCTGTTTAAGTAAAGCTCGCCCTTTGAATATCCTGTTGTCTGGTGAAGTGCAATCTCTCCGGGAAGCTGGTATTCCCTTTTTCTTATGATTGTTAAGGGAAGATCTGTCATCAGTGATAATGCAACGCCGATGTGAATTCCCATCGCTTCTGCAACGACTATCTTGTTTACACCCTTAAGGTCCAGTGCTCTTAACATTAATACGGCAACCTCTCTTAGAAGGGCCGGCTCAACAATCGGGACGCCGTCTGAGATCGGGTGAATGAAGTAGTTGTATTCGCCTCTTTTTACAATCGGGCAGGTTTCCAGTGAATGTACAAGTTCGTTAAACATAATTTTCACATATTTCCAATAGCTGTTAAAAATTCTTCAATTACTGATTCTGTTATATGCGGCATGCATACTGTTCTCATATGTCCGGCACGTGTCCTTGAGACCTGCCACTCTTTTGGTGTCTCATCGCATATGAAGGATGCAACATTTACAGACGGGTATGTGGCAACAGGGTATCCAAGCTCTTTCATACCGGAGATTAATTTCTTTGTGTTATCCATGCAGGTTTTAACAATTTTTGAAAGTCCGTCCTCTCCGAGATATTCAAGAACAGCAAATGCAGCGGCAACCGACCCTCCGGGTCTTGTACCGCAGAGTGTGCATTCTTTTTTGACTGTCAGATAGGGGGTATCAACCTCGGTTGATCTGAATACTGAATCATCACGGACAAGCAGGCATCCTGCAGGAATTGTTGACATTCCCATCTTGTGCGGGTCTACCGACATGCTTGAGACACCGGGGAGTTTAAAGTCAAAATCCGGAGAATTTTCTATGAAAGGAAGAACGAGTCCCCCAAACGCGGCATCAACATGAAGGAATATTTCCCTGTCGCATGCAAGGTCTGAAAGTTGTGATATAGGATCAACAACACCGTATTCTGTTGTTCCCGCAACACCGACAAGACATACTGTGTTTTTATCGATATAGTCCTCAATCTTCTCTGCGTCCATCCGGAATTTGTCATCCGAGGGAACAGAACGAAGTTCAAGGGAGAGTATCTCGCAGGCTTTTTCAAAGGAGAAATGGGCTGATTCCGGCACAACAATATTTGGATTTTCTGACCCTCCCATCTCTCTTGCAATCCTTAATGCCTGAATATTTGACTCTGTTCCTCCTGATGTCGAATATCCACCCGCATCTTTGTGGCCGAGAAGAGAACCAATTCTCTCAACAAGCATTGTCTCTATTGATGCAGTGCCGATGAAAAGTCCCGGGTCGCCTAAATTTGTCTCTATAAACATATTGTGGGCACGAACTGCAACCGGATGCGGAATTGTGCACATCGAACTTAAGACCTTATCGTAGGCTCTGTCGTTTTTTCTTACTGAAGAGAGAAAAGAGAAGAGTTCTTCTTCAGAACAACCCTTTTTTTGCATGATTTTTAGGATAACTTTTGTTTATTTTCTTGCGGCATCAAGAATAATCTTAGTCTCTGTTCTTGCCGCTGTCTCACGGATCTTTTGGACTGCGTCGATGTTTGCGGAGACGCTTGTGATTCCTGTCTCAACAAGCCATTTTACCATCTCGGGATCAGAACCGGCCTGACCGCATATTGAGCATTCGACACCGCCTTTGCGGCAGCGTTTTATTGCATATTTGATGAGTTTTAAAACGGCAGGGTGCTTCGGGTTGTACATGTCTGCAACATTCTGGTTGTTTCTGTCAATTGCAAGTGTGTACTGAATCAGATCGTTTGTTCCGAATGATGCAAAGTCAATTCCGGCATCAATAAAGTCGTCGATCATTATTGCACTGCTTGGGATCTCAACCATAATTCCAAGAGTTCTGTTATCGACATCAACACCGAACTCTTTCATCATCGCTTTTGCAGCAATGAACTCATCGGAGTGGCCGACAAGCGGGAACATAATTCCAAGATTGTCGTATCCCTCGTCCCAGAGTTTTTTGAATGCCTCAACCTGAAGTGCAAACTGGTCGCGGCTCTGAAGGTCACGGCGTATTCCTCTCCATCCGAGCATAGGGTTGTGCTCTTCAGGCTCTTCTTCGCCGCCTTTCATATTTCTGAACTCATCAGTCGGTGCATCAAGGGTTCTTACCCAGACAGGCTTCCCGTTGAACTCGTCCATTACGGTTTTTATGCCGGAGTAGAGCTCATTTATGAACTCGTCCTCTCTTTTGTTTCTGATATACCAGCCTGGTGTCTTTCCGAGTCCGAGGATTAAGTGTTCAATTCTTAAAAGACCCACTCCGTCAGCACCTGTTGCTGCAGCACGCTTTGCGGCTTCGGGGAGTGAAACATTGACTTTAATGCTTGTCGCGGTAATAATCGGTGCACCTGCCGCTACTACCTGCACAGCCTGTGCCGAAGCATCTGCTGTCTTTGCAACATTTCCTTCAAAGACGATTCCTTTTTCACCGTCTACTGTGACAATCTGTCCGTTTTTGAGGATCTTTGTGGCCTTCTTTGTCCCGACAGCTGCAGGTGTTCCGAGTTCCCTGCTTACAATTGCCGCATGGCATGTCATTCCGCCTTCATCTGTTATGATTGCGGCTGCCTTTCTCATTGCAGGCACCATGTCGGGGTTGGTCATCTTTGCGACCATAATGTCGCCTTCCTTTACCTTTGCAAGATCTTTTACAGAGTTTACAATAACAACAGCACCGGTTGCAATACCCGGTGATGCTCCCTGCCCTTCAAGAAGAATAATTCCGCCACTTTCCATCTTTGCCCCTCCTTTTGAGGAACTCTCGGTTATTGTTGTTATCGGACGCGACTGGAGAATGTAGAGTGTTTCGCCTACAATTCCCCATTCAACATCCTGTGGATTTTCATAATGGTCTTCTGCAATTTTTGCGTATTTTGCCAGTTTTGCTATCTCTTCGTCAGAGAGAACACAGGCATCCTGTCTCTTCTTTGAAACAAGGACTTCCTTTGTTCCCTTATTGCCGTCAGGCAGTATTTCCACCAGTTTATTTGCGATATAGCGGTCAACGATGCGGTTTGCATTCTGATCAAAGACATAGTTGTCAGGAGATACAATACCGGAAACAACAGCTTCTCCGAGTCCCCATGATGCTTCAATTATTGTTGTGGACTCTCCTGTGACAGGATGTGAGGAGAACATAACACCTGCTTTTTCGGAGTAAACAAGTTTCTGGACGACAACGGCAATGTCAACGCTGCTGTCATCAAAGCCCTGTTTTGCACGGTAATAAATGGCACGTGCCCCATAAAGTGAAGCCCAGCATTTCTGTATTGCTTCAAAGAGATCTTTTTCTCCCTTGATATTCAGGAAAGTCTCCTGCTGTCCTGCAAAACTTGCATCCGGAAGGTCTTCTGCTGTCGCGCTTGAGCGGACTGCGACAACAACGTCTTTTCCCATTTTGGTATATGCGTCGGTAATGCTCTTTTTGAGTGTATCCTGCATTTTAGCACTCATTACAAGCTTAATTACTTCCTGTGCGGTCGCTTCAAGTGTTTCTGCATCCTCAACGTCAAGACCTTCAAGTTTTTTGAAGAGTTCGGTCTCTATACCGCTTTTAATTAAAAAACGGCGGAATGCCTGTGCAGTTACAACAAATGCCGGAGGTACAGGAAGTCCGACTGATGTCATTTCACCAAGTGAGGCTCCTTTTCCTCCAACTGACGGAATATCCTCTTTTTTTATTTCTGCAAGCCACAGTATGTCTGGCATATTACTCATGATAAAAAACCACCTGTCGTATAGGTTGTGTAATATCTATTACTATAAGGCTAAATTATGTTTGCCAAAAGAATGCGTTCAACCTTTTTTCGGGTCCCGGCTTTTTGGCAGCCAAATCCGGTTGCGGCACAAAACCTCCCGGGGCATAAAAACAATCAATATACTGTATGTGCAAATAAATACGGGGACTTTTAAGTGAGCTATAAAGTGCTTGTAAGCGACCCTCTTGCAGAAGAGGGAGTGGATATACTTCGCGATTTTTGTGAAGTCGATGTAAAGACCGGATTATCAGAGGATGAGCTCGTCAAAATAATAGGTGAATATGACGGCCTTCTCGTAAGATCCGGTACACAGGTAACGGAAAAGGTAATAGATGCAGCAGAAAAACTCAAATTTGTCGGCCGTGCTGGTGCAGGTGTGGACAATATTGATCTGGATGCTGCAACAAAGCGCGGAATAATTGTTGCAAACGCGCCGGCAGGAAACACCCTTGCGGCATGTGAGCACACCCTTGCAATGATGGCATCTCTTGCACGAAATATTCCGGAAGCTACAGCGTCTGTAAAAAGAGGCGAGTGGAAACGCTCGGCATTTATGGGTGTTGAATTAAACGAGAAGGTTCTTGGAATCGTAGGTTTCGGCAGAATCGGACAGGAGCTTGCAAAACGTGCAAACGCCCTTGAGATGAAGGTCGTCGCATATGATCCTTATATCAACGTGGAAAGGGCAAAAGAGCTCGGTGTTGAGGTAATGACACTGGAGCAGCTGTTCCCTGTTGCAGACTTCATTACAGTCCACACACCTCTGATCAAGGAGACAAAACACCTTGTAAACAAGGATACAATTGCAACGATGAAGACCGGCGTACGCTTAATTAACTGTGCACGTGGTGGTATAATAGACGAAGAGGCATTGTATGACGCAATTGTCGCAGGAAAGGTAGCAGGTGCGGCACTTGATGTATATGAGGAAGAGCCCCCTTCGAATTCAAAGATAATTACACTTGATCAGGTAGTCGCAACACCGCACCTTGGCGCATCTACTGTTGAGGCACAGCAGAATGTTGCGGTATCAGTTGCAAAGCAGTGCATTGAGGTATTAAAAGGCGGATCAGCAAAGTTTGTTGTAAATGCACCGATGGTTCCTCCTGACCAGCAGGAAAGAATTGAGCCATACGCAATTCTTGCGCAGAAGATGGGAAAACTTCTGATACAGCTTGTTGAAGGAAGAATTGAGTCGGTTGATATTGAGTACGGCGGAAAGGCGGCAGACTTTGGAAGGAGCACCAGGTATGTCTCACGTCTTGCACTGAAGGGCATTTTGGATCCTATTCTCCAGACACCTGTAAATCTTGTAAATGCCGACTTCGTTGCAAAAGAGCGTGGAATTAAGGTTTCAGAGACTCTCGCAAAGGAATCTTTGGGCTTTACCAATCTGATTACAATAACAATCAAAACAGATTTAATGACAGAAACTGTCAGCGGCAATGTCTCATCGCCCGGGAAGTCAAGAATTGTAAAGATTGGCGAATACATGACAGATATGACACCTGGCGGCAATGTAATAATCTCGCGGCATCAGGATGTCCCCGGAGTAATCGGCAAATTTGCAACAATTACAGGACAGCACAATATTAACATTGCAGGTATGCAGGTTGGAAGGAACAATCCGGGAGAAGAGGCTATAATGGTATTAAATGTTGACTCTCCTGTCCCCCAGGATGCTGTTGATGAAATGATAAAGATTGAAGGCGTATTTACTGCAAAATACGCCCACATATAATTCAGTAAAGATTGTTCTCCGGCATTTTATGCCATAGAGATCCCTGTTTTATTTTTTACCGGAAAATTTGGAATATTGCCTGAATCTGAATAATTCTCGGGTATTCTTTATTTAGCCCTAATAAGAGACTGTTTTTCTGCATAAAGCAGGGGGTGATAGTTTATGAAAGAAGAAAGTTATGTTCGCCGTTTATCAGACGATGAATATGAAAGAATTGTTCAGATGTTTCGATACCGAAAGGTAAGATTCTGATATAATTTTGTTTTATCCTGTTTTTTTAATCATTTGAGAGGTTCTTTAAGTGTTTTTTATTATGTCGCATTAATATAAAAGATTTTAACTATCGGAAATTCCAGTAAATATCATGCAGATTTCAAAGGATAATACCAAAAAAAGTAGTTTCTTTCTTTTGGTTTTATCAATTTCCCTTGCAACGTTTATGTCGTCTCTGGACGGCACGATAGTAAATATAGCACTTCCGACGATATCGGAATCATTCGGTGTTTCCACAAGTTCGGTAAGCTGGGTTGCAACATCCTACCTTCTTGTAATGGCCGGATGTCTTCTGATATTTGGGAAAATCTCCGATGCAATCGGGTTTAAGAGAGTTTTCATCTCCGGTTTTATTGTTTTTACCATAGGTTCTTTTGCCTGCGGTTTTGTCCCGGATTTTTTAAATTCATTCTATTCGCTTGTGGGCTTTAGGGCCTTTCAGGGAGTAGGCGGTGCGATGATAACTGCAATCGGGCCTGCGATGATTGCCGCACTTATACCGATGGAGCAGAAAGGAAAGGCGATGGGAATAATCATGACATTTGCAGCTCTTGGTATGGCTTTGGGGCCGACAGTCGGTGGTATTCTTACACAGTATCTCTCATGGCACTGGATATTTTTCATAAATGTGCCTGTGGGAATCTTTGCCGTTGTCCTTGGAAGCAGGGTTATTCCGCATATGGAATCAAAAGGAGATCTCAGCGGCTTTGATAAATACGGCGCAGCTCTGATATTCGGTGGTCTTGCAGCCCTTCTGTTTGGTGTATCGGAGGGTCAGGTGCTTGGCTGGACAAATCCTCTGATAATTGTTTCGTTTGTAGCCGCAGTCCTTCTTCTTGGAGGATTTTTGTGGTATGAAACCAGACATAAAGATCCCCTTCTTGAGCTGCGACTCTTTAAGAGCAGAAACTTTTTGCTTACAAATCTGGTTGTGACTCTGTCGTTTTTCAGTTTTGCAGGAATAAGCTACCTTCTTCCGTTCTATCTGGAGTATGTCCTGGGATATGATACCTCAACCGCAGGTCTTATCCTGACAACGCTTTCGTTTTCGATGATGATAGCAGGTTTAATCGCCGGAATTTTGTTTAACCGGACCGGTGGGAGATTGCTGTGTATGGCAGCCGCATTTGTGATAGCTGTGGGCTATTATCTGATGAGCAATCTGCATTCAGACACAACTCTTGGCTACGTAATTTTATGCCTTATTTTAATCGGATTGGGAGTAGGTCTCATGGTTACGCCGGCATTTAACATGATTATGAATTCTGTCTCCAAAAAGCACCAGGGGATGGTCTCAAGTTTAACCAGCCTTGAGAGGTTTGCACCTATGACGATAGGGATTGCAATCTATAATCTGGTATTTATTCAGGGGGTAATCTATATTGCGAAGCATAGCGGAATTACGCAGAGTGCCCCTGCATCCATTAAAACCGGAATATTATCGGCAGGTTTTGATCTCGCATTCTTTGTTGCAATGATCTTTGGCATAATAATTCTCATCATTACAATATTTGCGAGAGAGGAGATTCATCCTGATTATCTTGAAAAGAGTGATGATGAAGTGATTGCAACCGGTCTGTAAAAATATCAAAAAAATCAATTCTTATTCTTTTTTTTGTGTTTTTTTAATATTACAGCTATTTAAAATTTCAGTCTGTTGAGAATTCCCCGACCGCATGAATAATTGTCATATCGTCATGAATTGTCAGCAGTGCATTATAACCGTTTAATTTGAGGGAATATATGGCGACATCCTCATTCTGATTCATGCCTGTCACTATAATTTTGTTCTGATTCTTCTCAAAGGCTGCGGGGAGAATAAATTTTTCAGGTTCTGTTTTTATTTTATAATGGAAATTTTTAAACTCTTTAAAAAACTCATTTTTTACTTCTTCCGGCAGGTTTGACAGGTTCTTTTTTGCATATGTTGTTACAAGCACCCGCTGATTCATTTTTCCTCCCTCCGGTTTTTGATAAAGTTAAATGAATTAACTATGCTCTTCTCTGACTGGTTATGATTAATAATTAACTGTGAAAATGAAGTTATTTCCCGTTAGTGTGAAGACCTGAGTGTCTCATCATTGTAGTGATAAAAGTTAATCTGTGTTTTATCCCTCATTCTTTTGATTCATCTGTTTTTTCAGGCTTCTGCTTATCCCGGATATGAAGAAAAAAGCAGGAATATTCTTGGTTATCTCTTATATCCTGCGATATTTGTGCTCTTTTTTAGAATCTGTGTTGGTCGGCCAAAAAAACTCCATAAACCGTATATGGGTTTATGGTGGCGATGTGACGTTTTTCAGCTTTTCCCTGTGTAACCTGTGAATAACCTTTGTAATCTTTGGCATAACGAAAATCTGAGGCATTTGGGATAAATTTAACCCGAAAGAGTTCACAATAGATGTTAAGATGAGAATACTCTCCTTTCTTTCAATAATTGCTGCCATGCCATCATTTTTCGGAATGGTTCACGAGAGGCTTTATGGTCCTTCGCAGGAGCCATTAGATGATGACTCGGTTTTTGCTCTTCTCTCAAAGACTGAAATTTCATTTGACAGATTTTTAAAGAATCTTACACTGCTTATGGGTACATCCGTTCTCGGAATGATATCAGACCCTCCTGATGCCGAAGAGAAGGCCGAGAAGGTTTTTGATGAGTTTAAAGAAAGTTATCATGTTTTCATATTGGATTTTAAAAATTTGATTGACTGCCTCTCCTCACATAAGTCGGCAATTCAGAATTCCTTCGGGAGTGACTGGCTCAGGGTTGAAACCCTCAAAGCAGCATTTGAAAAACCGGATGTTGACTGGGATTACATATCGGAAAAGAGGGCGCTTATCTGTGACAGTCCGATTCTAAAAAATGAAAGGCGTTTTAATTCAAGGCTTTTTGAGAAGATGAGGGGTTTTGTTACAAAAGAGCTTGGTGCTGATGACTTTGAGCCTTTATCCCTGGTTCCTGAGTTTCTTGAAAATTCCACCTATATAAATCCGGCTGCAAATTATCTGATTAACCTGATGTCATATTCGGATGAATCCGAAAGACCTGAATAATTTTTTTATTTTATTTTTTGATGTTCCCGGGGTATCAGGAGCGTTTTTTTCCTTTTCTGGCTGAAATTTTTCCCTGGAGTGATGCAAGAGTCTTAAATATGGCAAGTTTTATGCCGAATGTCATTCCCTCAAATTCATTTGATACGTCCTTTAGGAGATTAGGAATATCGAGGTTTTGCGGACAGGATTTTTTGCATTTTCCACAGTCTCTGCACATTCCCGCATTGCTTTTATTTCCGAGAATACCTCCGAGGCGGGTGATGTAGTGGAATTTATCTATCGGTTTTTTGCCAAACATGTGGTATGTGTTGTATAGCGAGAAGCATTCGGGAATATCGACCCCGTAAGGGCATGGCATGCAGTAGCGGCACCCTGTGCATCCGATTTTCATAGTTTTTGCATAGACGTCCCTAACCCTTTCAACCAGTTCAAGCTCTTTTTCTGTAAGGGAGTCTGGCAATGCCTCGCCGGCAGTTTTTATATTCTCATCAATGTGGGCGATTTCATTCATCCCTGATAAAACGACTGTAACCTGTGGTTTGTTTAGTATCCAGCGAAAGGACCATTCTGCAGGAGTCCTTTTTATTTCAGCCTCATCCCATATGGCTGAAATATCTTCAGGTATATCTCCCGCAAGATTTCCTCCCCGCAGCGGCTCCATTATGATTACTGCAAGGTCTCTTTCTCCGGCGTAGAGGAGTCCTTCTGTTCCTGCCTGGTTTTTTTCATCAAGGAAGTTGTACTGTATCTGGCAGAAATCCCAGGGATATTCGTCCACTATTTTCTTAAAATCGTCGATATCCCCATGAAACGAAAATCCTGCGTTTATTATCCTGCCACTATTTTTTGCGTCATCTAAAAATTCAGCCACGCCAAGACTTTTCATCTTCTCCCATGATTCGCCTGCAAGACTGTGAATAAGATAATAGTCTATATGGTCAGTCTGAAGTTTTTCAAGTTGTGAAGAGAGAATTTTGTCCATATCCTCCCTTTTTTTAACAGACCACGGGGGGAGTTTGGTAGCAATTTTTACCTTTTCCCGGTACCCTTCTGAGAGTGCACGTCCGAGCAGGGGTTCACTTGCACCAAGGTGGTAGGGAACAGCGGTATCAAAGTAATTTATGCCGTTATCAATTGCGTGTCTGATCTGTTTTGTGGCCTCCTCCTCTTCTATGCGTCCGTTCTTCTGGGGGAGACGCATGCACCCGAAACCGAGTGCGGAGAGCTCATCGCCGTTTTTTGGGACTTTTCTGTATTGCATTTTAGGATACCTTCTCCGGATTTACTACTCCGTCTGTGTATTTTTATTTTATATACTTATTCTCAATTTAAACGGTTTAAAATAATTTTAAAAATTAAGACAATTTCATATTTTGTCTCTTAAAAGGGGGCATGTCATACAGTGGGTACCGCCCCTTCCCCGTCCTAGTTCGGCGCCTTTAATCTCGATAACGTCGATTCCGGCATCTCTCATGTTTTTGTTTGTGCAGGTGTTTCTCTCATATGCAACAACGACACCGGGGCGAAGGGCAAGAACATTGTTCCCGTCATCCCACTGTTCTCTTTGTGCTTCAGATTTGTCCCCGCCTGTCGGGATGAGATTTAGCCTCCCTATTTCGAGTGCATCCGAAACGGCTTCATAAAGACTGTTCTCTTTTTCAATATCAAATATGTCTTCTTTTTCCGAAGGTCTTATACTAAAAGTGTCAGCATCTGAAAGGACTTCTTTGCATACGGTTGCGGTATCCCCATTTAACATTGTAAACACAGTGTCAAGATGCATATGGGCTCTTTCAGGAGTAATACGGCATACAATTATCCTTTCAGCCGATTTTTTTTCAAACAGCGTCTTTGCAACAGATTCTATCATATTTGCCTTTGTTCTCTCGCTCATTCCGATAAGTACAGTCTCTTTTCCAATCGGCATCACATCACCGCCTTCAAGCGATGACAGTCCGAAATTTTCAGGATTTTGGCCTTCCCTGCATGTATCGCCTGATGTGGGATACCAGTACTCAAAATCAGCACCGGAAAATAAGGGGTGATGGCGATAAATAGCGGCGGTGTTTACTGATTCGCGTCTTCTGACAGGCCAGAACATCGGGTTTATTGTAACACCTTTGTATATCCAGCAGGATGTGTCGCGGGTGTAGAGGCTGTTTGGAAGAGGAGGAATTAAAAAATCATCTTTGGAGGATGAAGCGGCTAAAAGTGAGTGTTTTATGTGTTTATTTATATCAAAACCGCAGGCTTCCGGGATTGTAAGGCCCCCTGTAAGATGGACTGAAAGTCTCTCAGGCTCCATATTGTGCAGATATTCATACAGCCCGTCTGCAATTGAAACGCCTGCGGTTTTATCATTTATAAGTTCATTTAATATCTCTGTCCTGGCACCGGTTTTTGATGAAATGGCTTCTTTTAGGAGATTCTGGAGATAATATACAGTTACGCCGTTTTCTCTTAAGACTTTTGTAAAGTTATCATGCTCGCATGAAGCCTCATCTACCCAGAGAACATCGTCAAAAAGAAGTTCGTCATGGTTTTTTGGTGTCAGTCTTCTCAGACTCAGGCAGGGTCTGTGGACAAGAACTTTTCTTAATTTTCCTGCTTCTGAATAAACTCCGAATTTCTCCATTTTAGTCACTTCCGGGGGTAATATTTGTTCCTGCAGTGCCGTTTACGATATTTCCAATATCCTCAAGTGATCCGATTGCACAACGATTACCGGTAATCTCTACAAATCTGCATGCAGCCTCTACCTTGGGACCCATTGACCCTGCCGGAAAAATATGATTTTTCAGCTCTTTTGGAGTTGTATTTTTGATTTTGACTGCATTATCCTCTCCGAATTTCAGGTAAACGCCATCTATATCTGTAGCCATTATGAAGAGATCAGCGCCGGTTTCAAGAGCCAGAAGCCCTGCTGCGAGGTCTTTGTCGATTACGGCCTCAACACCTTTTAAGGTTTTTTCTGATTCATCTTCAAATACAGTCGGGATTCCTCCTCCTCCGGCACATATCACAACAGTTCCTTTTTCTGCAAGCCATTTTATCGGCTTTATCTCAAATATGCGGAGGGGTTTTGGTGACGGGACTACTCTTCTCATAAATTCCCCGTCTTTTTTGAAAGTCCAGCCTTTTTCCGTTTTAATTCTCTTGGAGTCTTCTTCTGAGTATACAGGCCCTATAAATTTTTCAGGGTTTTTGAAGGCGGGGTCATCGGATGCTACCTCGACCATTGTGAGAATTGTTGCAATCGGAGTCTGTGGAGGCAGAAGGTTTCCAAGCTCCTGTTCTATCATATATCCTATCATGCCCTCACTTTCAGCGCCGAGCACGTCAAGAGGATATGCCTCTTTTTCATTGTAGCAGGCTGACTGAAGGGCCAGAAGGCCAACCTGCGGTCCGTTTCCGTGAGATAATATCAGTTCATGTTTTTCTGCAAGAGGGGCAAGGGCGGCTGCTGCGGTTCTTATATTCTTTCTTTGATTTTCAACAGAAAGAGGCTCTTTTCGCTTTAAAAGAGCGTTTCCTCCGAGAGCCACAACAATCTTCATAAATTATTCCTGTTTTTCTCACCTGCACGGATCAAAGTCTGCAAGTGTTGCGACCATTAATGCCTTTATTGTGTGCATCCTGTTCTCTGCCTGATCAAACACAATGGAGTATTCCGACTCAAAAACCTCGTCTGTTACTTCCAGTGCCTCCAGACCGTATCTCTCAAAAATCTGCTTTCCGACTCCTGTTTCAGTATTGTGAAAAGCCGGAAGACAGTGCATAAATTTCACATCCGGGTTTTCTGCGGCCTTTATCGTATTCATGTTCACCTGATACGGAAGAAGAAGTTTTATTCTTTCGTCCCAGACTTCATCCGCTTCTCCCATCGAGACCCAGACATCGGTGTAGATAAAATCCGCTCCGGCAACTCCGGTTTTAACATCGTCTGTTATCGTCAGTTTTGCGCCGGAATCTTCTGCAATTGTCCTGCAAACATCCACAAAATCCGCCTTTGGCATAAGACTCTCAGGTCCGCAGATTCTTATGTCCATTCCGAGTTTGACTGCCCCTATCATAAGCGAGTTTCCAACGTTGTTTTTACAGTCGCCAATATAGCAGAATCTGATATCTTCGGGTTTCTTTTTGGAGTGCTCCGTCATTGTCAGGATGTCGGCAAGAAACTGTGTCGGATGAAATTCATCTGTTAGTCCGTTGTATACCGGAACTCCGGCATATTTTGCCAAAGTTTCAACATTTTCCTGTGAAAATCCCCTGAATTCTATCGCATCATAAAGTCTTCCCAAAACCCGCCCGGTGTCCTTAATTGATTCTTTATGCCCGATTTGTGTCCCTTCCGGTCCGAGATTGGTAACATGTGCTCCCTGGTCGTATGCTGCAACCTCAAATGCACAACGTGTTCTTGTCGAAGGCTTTTCAAAGATTAATGCTATCTCTTTTCCTTCGAGATATTTTATTTCATTACGGTTGTATTTGGCTGATTTAAGCTCTTTTGCAAGCTTTAATACATATAATATCTGGTCTTTTGAAAAATCAAGGAGTTTTGTGAAATTATGGTTTTTGACAACATCTGCTATGTTTCTGCATTTTTCACTTTCTCTATTTACTTTCATTGTGTCCTTCCTCCCCCCACTTTTGCAGAATTGTATCTTCTATTGACCACTTTGATTCTCTATTTACAATAAGCTTATTACTCTTTGAATTGCTCCCCCAAACTGTGATCTGGTTCTATTGTGTGGTCTGATTTAGCAAATAAAACGTATTTGAATGCATTTTTGAAATATCTGTACTGATCAAAATCATTTTCAGCAATGGTGACTGAGGATTAGAAACCAAAATTTATTGAGAGATGCCAATGATTGATCCTGTTTTGATAAATTATCTTTTTATCCCGTTACTGATCTTTTTTGCAAGGGTTGCAGACGTCACTTTCGGAACGATGAGGATTATCTTCATATCGAGAGGCCTTAAGTATCTGGCACCTGTTGTCGGCTTTTTTGAGATAAGCATATGGCTGATTGCAATAAGTCAGGTCTTAAAGGACGGGAGTCTTGGAATTGCATTTTTTGCATATGCACTCGGTTTTGCCTTCGGAAATTATGTGGGAATATTGATTGAGGAGAGGATGGCCATGGGTATTTCGGTCATCAGAATAATAACCCAGTATGACGCGACAACTCTGATCAGTCAGTTGAAGGAGGACGGATTTCGGACTACGGCAGTAGATGCCCTTGGCCAGTATGGCAGTGTCAGCCTGATATTTACGGTTGTGAAAAGAAAGGATATACCCCGTGCGTTAAAGCATGTAAAAAGTAACAATCCAAACGCTTTCTATACGATAGAGGATGTAAGAAGTGCCGGAGGGCCTATGTTTACATCCGGCGGCATGATCTCAAAGAAGGGTTTTAGGTTTTTTTCTAAGAAGGGCAAGTGAGGAGGTTTTAATCTGGATATAGTATTTGAGAGATATGAGGAGAATTCTGATGTGCCGAGAAAGGAGATTGATTTCATTCTCAACTTCAAAGGCGCAATTCCGTCAAAGGAGAGTATAAAGGATGAGATTTCGCTATGCTACGGGAGCAGCAATGACCTTATTGCACTTGATAAATTAAGGACTGTGAAGGGCAAAATGATGGCAAACGGGAAGGCAAGAATTTATCCTGATTTAACAACGATGAAGAAATATGAGAGATAATCCCGTTATCTGATTTAAAAAATCATATGGTGGAAAAATTTATCTTTGTTATCGCCAATCTGCTCTTTTAATGAAGGTGTTATTCTGGTTGTAAAATATATTCCTCAGGTTTCAGGATTTCTGTATGGGTTTTTTGCATTAATTCTTATTATTGCTCTCTGGAAAACCGGCAGGATGACCCGAAAAATCGGATATCTGTTTTTGATACTATCGGCAATATTTGGATTTACTGTTTTTGGTCCGGTAGCGCCATATCAGTTTCAGACTCTGATTCTCAGAAATATGTCATCCTTTGGAGGGCCGGCTGTTGTTGTAATAATCGGTCTTTCATTCTTTGTTCTGATAAGCTTTCTTTTTGGCCGTGTTTTCTGCGGAAATATCTGTCCTGTGGGGGTTTTACAGGAGATGATATCACTGGCTCCTGTTAAAAAAGCAGGCAAATCTGCGAAAAAATATTCTGTTCCTTTCAGGGGGGGGGTATTTTTGGTATTTTTGATATCCGGCCTGTTTTTCTCTCTAAATCTTCTTGGTCTTCTGGGAGTCAGGGACTTTTTTTACCTGAATGTTGCTTCGATATCGTTTTTCATATTCCTTGCATTTCTTATTGCATCGTTATTTGTGTACAGGCCTTTCTGCAGGTTCATATGTCCATACGGCGTGATTTTATCGCTTGCATCAGCTCCGGGAGTCTATAAATTCAGAAGAACGGACAAATGTATTGAATGTGGGAAATGTGAGAAAGTCTGTCCTGTTGATGAGGCTAAAGCTGGTGATAACAAGTCGGAGTGCTACATGTGCGGACGATGTATGGAGGTATGCCCTGTGGACGGTGCATTGGTGTATTCAAAAAAACAGAGTAAATAACTGACAGATGTTTAAAAAAACTAAGATTTTCTTTTATTTTAGGATATGACTTTTCTCCCTTTTTGTAACAGAGGAAATGCGGACACTTCTAAGAGGGATTTTTTTGCGATCATTTGCTCTATAAACCAACATACGGTTTATGACCATTGTGTTTTCAACAGTGTATTATGTTGAATATCTGCTTAAACTGTCCATTTCGTCCTGCATAAGGTATATATCGGATAAGTTTCTCCTAGATTACATAAAGGGGGCTGTCATATGAAAGAGAGCAGAGAAACCAGAAGTCAGGGGATAATATTTAGAAGGCAGAAAATAGCCGGACAGGTATCTAAGGCGCAGTTGAACTGGAATGCCATTGAAAGAGAGCATCTTGAAGATTTCGGGCACCTTCTGGCAGAAGAGGAGGAACATATCTGGCATCGGATGCAGAATAGCAGAAGGAAGAGAAAAAAGATTCAGAAACAGGTGAAGGAACCGATATACAGGATTCCATAAATATCCGGAACTAATGGCGTTTTTGTGTTTACAGGAATTATTCCTCTTTTTAATTTATTCGTTCTCCACACATTATTATAATTCGGGCGGAGATTTTTATTTCATAAAAAAACGGCTGAAACATTTTTAAAAAAGAATTTTTGTCTGGTTTTTAATGAATGTTTTTTCAGAGGTACTGATACATCAGGACTGATATGTCAGTTACGTCATTTACAATGCCTGATAAATCGTTTATTGATTTAATTCCCGGTACATTGTTCACATAGATTACGAATGTTATATCGTTTCCATTCTCTGTTGTCATATACCCGAGGAGTCCACGGGCATAAGCGAAAATTTCGCCTTTCATATCGCCTGCAACCGATGTTCCTGTCTTTGCATGAATTACGCCGTATCCGGGATCACCTTTCTCTGCACCGGATGCAAGTGTGCCGTCAACTCCCAGAATTGGCATTGAATCCTTTAAAATCTGATAATTGTCTGTACCTGCGATGTATTTTGTAAGTGATGTTGCGGCAAGCGGACTTATTCTGTTTGCAGTGCTTCCCTCTCCGTCTGCAAGGAAGAGACTGTCAAGGTTAACACCTGCGGATTTCAAAAAGTCTCCTTCGAGATAGAGGCCTGCATCAATGATATCGTATCCTTCGTGTGCAGCGATTATTCCCAGCATGCAGTTTGCATAGAGATTCTGGCTTACCTTCAGCGTTACTTTTGCATATTCCGAGAAAGGCGGGGATATCAGTTCTGCGGTCTTTTTGTAGTCGCTGTATGAATCTTTTGCAGGAAGAATGTCTTCAGGATTTTTGCCACCGGAATCTGATTTGACTGTGACTCCTGCATTTTTTAGTGCGTCGATGAAAAGACTTCTTGCAAATTCTTCCGGAACCATTACAAGTGATGTAAGGGTTACAGGTTTTGAGTCTGCGGGAATTGTGCCTGTTATCCCGATTACTGACTGCCCTGTATAATCGGGTACCACAACTGACATTTCCGTTCCGGCTTTTCCTGTTATGATATTGTTTTTGACCGTGTATGCGGATGATTTCGGCCGCCAGTCAACTTTTGGTGCAGCGCCCACAATTCCCGGGGTGATTGTTACATCAATCAGATTATCGTTGATTACAATCGGGGTCAGCAGAGCGTGATCTTCAAGCTTTGTCTTTTCAAAGAGACGTGCATCGATAGCGACATCCGAAACTGTTGTGATTCCTGCGTCATGCACCTGCTCTGCAAGAGAGTTAAGGCCGGATAAAGGGTCTGCATCGACAAGTATGCATTTTCCGAATGCTCCGGCATCGACATGATCTTCGGATGTGTATTCAAGTACTCCGGTATCAGCACCACGGCCTCCCATTGCGAGATCGCCGGATGCGACAAGAACCAGATTATTATCCTTATAATAGACAGGAGTCTTAAATCTGTAGTCCTTTCCTAAAGTTTCAAGTGCTGATGCGGTTGTGAAAACTTTAGTGGTCGAGCCGGGAGTAAAGAGTTCGTCTTCATTCATGGAGAGCAGAACTTTGCCTGAATTTGTATCAACCGCCATCATTCCCCATGACGAGAATTCATAATCATCCTTTGAGATTATCTGGTCAATTTCAAATTTGAACTCCTCTGATTGCCGAATGTTGGTATCTGTCGGGGTGTTCTGAGTGTCCTTTTGATCTGTGCATCCTGCCAGTGCAACGGCTGTAAGAAGAATCAGCACAAGTCCCATTGTCAGGATTATTTTTGTCTGGTTTTTGGGTTTATTTTCAGTCGGATTTTTGCGATGAAGTGCCATTGGGTTTATTTACGGGTGCTGGGGTATTTGTTTTTTTGTTTTTTATAGAATAAAATCAGAGAGATTGAACTTTAGAGGAATTTCTGTTATTTCTAGAGAATCAGGGTTATTATTTCAAAGTTATATTCAGACCTAAAGTATATCTCTCTGCACGTATATATGGGTCATTTAATTGGGGGAGAAAAGTGGCTACTGATTTATTATTATTCATGATTATGATTATTTTTCTTATAATTGTAATTGTATTGCCTTTTATGGTGAATACGGTTGTACTTTGCAGATTAAGAAGTAATTTAATTAAAACATTTGGTGATATTGAAGAAAAGTATCCTGAAGAGCTGAAAAAAGTTTATGATGACAGAAATTTGCAGGATAACGAATTAAATAGCCCTTATTTGGAGTTACAAAGGTTAAAGCTTGAGATATCTCAGGAATTAACAAAAGAACTTCCTCAAAGAAAAGGTCTGACCAGATTTACTGTAATGTCATCAGTGATTTTTGTTATTGGGACTACAATTATTTACTTTATAATCTCAGGTGAATCTGAAGAATTATTAAAAAGTACTCTTACTATTCTGACAGGTGCCTTTACTACAATCATTGGATTTTACTTTGGGGGCCGGGCTGAAGAAATTAAGAATGAAGATGTTGAGAAAATTGCAAATAAGATGTCTGAAGAAAGGAGTGCCAAGAAAGAAGCATCTTAATTTTTTTTAAATATTAAGAGCACTGATGGCGTATTTCTTCAAAATAATTAATTGGTATTATGATATTAATAATTAAAATAAAGCGGCCTTAGGGATGCTCGTCCATCCCTAAGGGTGCTTGTCATATTGTTAGGTATATTGCAGATTTTTTTGCCAGATTCTTGCAATGAAGTGCCATTGGGTTTATTTACGGGTGGGGAGCTATAAAAAGCGGCCTTAGGGATGCTTGTCCATCCCTAAGGGTGCCTATCTTATTGTCAGGTACTAATCAGTCCATTTTTTAAAATTATTCATATTGCATTTGATGAGCTCGTTAAAAATCCCATATCAGTACCTGACAGAAAGACAGGCTGCTTCAGGGATGGGCAAGCATCCCTGAAACAGCTTTTAATTTCCTTTCCCTGATGAGAAATATGCCTGAGAGCCTGAGTTTAAAAAAATATAAGAACCGGCGTTTCTGTCTGCTGTTTTTTTAATTATTTTATAATTTTTTGGCAAATTTTTGATGATTTTTTCCAATTTTTTTAGAAAAATTCGGGTAAATATATCTGCTTAAACGGTTATTTGTGACGATTTCTGAAATCGGCGAATCCGGTTCGTCCCAGATAATAGATATCGATGCAACAATATTTGCATCAG
>NZ_JBSREC010000122.1:0-11948 GCF_055145805.1 Methanomicrobium sp.
GATACAACAGATAAAATCAATGTTCTTTTCTACAATCCACAGGCAGGAACTTCCAATTATGCAAACAAAGACCCCGAGAGAGAGAGAAAAAAGCAGGAAATCTTTTTTGAAGCTGAAAAATTAATCCCGGACGAGGTTGTGATGGTAAAAGGCACTCTTTCAAACGAGGGAACTATTGTCTTTGCCGATGTGCTTTTCCGCCCCGACATTCCCCTCCGGAATGCACCATATAAAAGTTCAGAGCCGGGAAGCGCTGTTTTTATCTCCGATGTTCATGTTGGAAGTGACACATTCCTGCAAAAAGAGTGGGACAGATTTTCTGACTGGCTTTCTGTATGCGGTGCAAAATATCTTTTAATAGCAGGAGATCTCGTGGACGGAATCGGAATCTATCCCGATCAGGAGAAGGAACTGACAATCCCGAATATCTATAAACAGTATGAAGTCTTTGCAACTATGCTCGCAAAGCTCCCGAAAAATATGCAGATAATAATTTCCCCGGGAAACCACGATGCTGTAAGGATGTCTGAGCCCCAGCCCGGACTTGCCAATGTCTTCACAGAGCATTTCCCGGATAACGTTACACTTGTGGAAAATCCCGCTATGGTAAACCTTCAGGGAGTGAGAGTCCTGATGTATCACGGAAGAAGCTATGATGATCTCATCTCAATGATCCCGGGCGCCTCCTACACACATCCTGAGGAGATGATGAAGGAGATGCTTAAAAGACGCCATCTTGCATGCACATACGGGATGAGAACACCTATACGTGCGGCAAAGGAAGACAGGCTTGTAATTGATCCAATCCCTGAGATCCTTCATACCGGCCATGTCCACATCTGCGGCCTTTTAAAATACAGGGGAGTTTTGTGCATGAACACAGGCACGTGGCAGTCGCAGACATCCTTTCAGAAGCAGATGAACATCCAGCCGACGCCTGCAAAAGCATATAAGGTCGATCTTGAGACGCTTGAATGTGAACTTTTTGATTTTAACGGCGATTCTGTTGTAAAAACTGAGTGACGCTTTTCTATTATGGTTTAATAAAAAGCTCAGTAAAACAGTTTCATCAGTTATTTTACAACCCTTCTCTTCCCGCTTTTTGAGCGCAGGTTAATTAACAGGATAGGATTATGAGAGTGAAAAAGCGCTCCTTTATTTTTTTCCTTAAAAATCAGAAAAAATGCCGTTTTTTTAAAAGATTTTTCACAAATATTTCGTTGATTGTTGAATGTCAAATAATAGTTGGTCGATTAAAAGCGATTTTTTTTTATTCTGGAAGTCAACATTTATAGGCAATTTGTACTTAGGGGTATCCGAAGATCCGGATTCCCTGAGGGATGGTTGAAATAATTATGGATATGTTGATCTATCTCGCACCTGTATGTGCCTTAATTGGTCTTTTATTTGCAGGATTTTCATTTATGAACGTCCGCAAAGAAGACGAAGGTTCAGAGGTCGTTAAAAAGATAACCGCAGCAATTCACTCCGGTGCAATGGTCTACCTTAACAGGCAGTACCGTGCAATCGCTGTGTTTGTTGTGGTGCTTGCAATTATTATTGCAGTTCTTCTGCCGGCAAACGGTCTGCTCACCGCAGGATGTTTCATCCTTGGTGCAGTTCTGTCCGCAACAGCAGGATACATTGGAATGTTTACAGCTACATCAGCAAACGGAAGAACCACACACGCTGCAACAAAGGGTATCGGCCCTGCGTTTAAGGTCTCCTTTGCGTCAGGAACCGTTATGGGAATGAGCGTTGTCGGTCTCGGACTCTTCGGTCTCTCTGTTGCATTCATCGCACTTACAAACATTATGGCAGGTTCAGAACTTTCAGTAATTGTAAACACACTTGCAGGATTCTCACTCGGTGCTTCATCAATTGCTCTCTTCGCACGTGTCGGAGGAGGAATTTTCACAAAGGCTGCTGATGTGGGAGCTGACCTTGTCGGCAAAGTCGAGGCAGGAATACCTGAGGATGATCCGAGAAACCCTGCAACAATCGCTGACAATGTCGGCGACAATGTTGGTGATATTGCAGGAATGGGCGCTGACCTTTACGAGTCATACGTCGGCTCAATCCTTGCAACAATGCTTCTTGCAGCATCAACAGCGGCAATCACATTCCCGGGAATAGATGTTGTCAATGTGATTTTAGTCCCGCTCATCATAGCAGCATTCGGAATTGTTGCATCAATAATCGGAACATTCTTCGTACGCACAAAGAAGACAGAATCGTCCGCAATTCACATGGCATTCAACTCAGGCCTTATTGCTGCACTTATCCTTGTTGTAATCGGAACATACTTTATCACAAACATGCTTCTCGGAAGCTTCGGATTCTCAGTATTCCTCGCAACCGTTGCAGGTCTTGTGGCAGGTTTCCTGATTGGCCAGGTTACCGAGTACTACACCTCATACGAGAGAAAACCAACTCTTTCAATCGCAGCATCCTGTGAAACAGGTGCGGCTACAAACATCATTACAGGCTTTGCAAAGGGAATGGAATCAACAGTATGGTCTGTTCTTATTATCGGCGTTGCAATCTACATTGCATTCACACTTTCCGGACTCTATGGTATTGCAATCGCGGCAGTAGGTATGCTTGCAACACTTGGTATCTCTCTTGCAGTCGATGCATACGGCCCTGTTGCTGATAATGCAGGCGGTATTGCAGAGATGAGCCACCAGAAGCCTGAAGTCAGAAAAATTACTGACACACTTGATGCAGTCGGAAACACAACAGCTGCAATCGGTAAGGGTTTTGCAATCGGTTCAGCTGCCTTAACAGCACTTGCACTCTTTGCATCATACGGAATTGCAGTAGGTCTTGAGTATATCGATGTAATGGACTCAAACGTATTCATCGGTCTCTTAATCGGTGCAATGCTTCCGTTCCTCTTCTCCTCAATGACAATGATGGCTGTCGGAAAGGCTGCCATGGGAATTGTTATGGAAGTAAGAAGGCAGTTTAAGGAGATCAAGGGCATCATGGAGGGCGAGGCAGATCCTGACTACGCTTCATGTATCGCAATCTCAACAAACTCCGCATTAAAAGAGATGGTTGCACCAGGCGTTCTTGCTATTGCCGCACCTCTTATTGTAGGATACATTCTCGGACCGGGTGCTCTCGGAGGACTTTTAGCAGGTTCACTTGTATCAGGTTTCATGCTCGCAATCACAATGGCAAACGCCGGTGGTGCATGGGACAATGCAAAGAAATTTATTGAACTTGGAAATTACGGCGGAAAAGGCTCTGATGCCCACAAAGCTGCTGTCACAGGCGACACAGTCGGTGACCCGTTCAAGGACACATCAGGCCCTGCAATCAACATCCTCTTAAAGTTAATGACAATTGTTGCTGTTGTATTTGCACCGCTGTTTATTCTTTAAAATCCAAACAAACTTTTTTATTTCGCATTTTTCTTCAGTTCACATACTCCGGTATTTTGGTTTTTAAAAACCCGCCTCTCAAACTTTAACATATATTCTGACTAAAATAATATCAGAAATGTCAGACTTAACAATTGCACTAGCAATTATTTTAGCAGGTTTTTTGGCAGCATATATCCTGCACAGGGTTTTTGGCTGGCTTGAAAAAAAGGCAGATAAAACCAAATCAAAGATGGACGATATACTGGTGTTATCCCTTAGAAAACCGGTTACAATCGGGATAATAATTATAGCATTTTTCCTGGCCTTAGGATACATCACAGTCCCTTCAGGCTACGCATGGCTCCTTGAAGGGAAATACTTCAATACAATTCTGATCATTCTCGGAACATGGATCTTTACCACATTTGTCCAGAGCTTTATCGGCCTTTACGGAAGATGGCTGTCAGAGCAGACCGAAAACGAGCTTGATGATAAGTTAATCGATATTCTGGAGGTTTCGGCAAAATACATAATATGGTTTATCGCATTCCTCTTAATCTTAAGCTATCTGGAGATTGATATAACACCCCTTGTGGCGGCAGGAGGAGTTTTCGGTATTGCACTCGCACTTGCAGCACAGGATTTAATATCCAACTTCTTCGGAGGAGCTTTGATTGTCATTGACAAGCCCTTTAAGGTAGGTGACAGGATACTAATCGACGGACATCTCGGCGATGTTATCAATGTCGGGCCGCGTTCAACACGTCTAAAGACTCTGGACTATCAGCTCTTAACAATTCCAAACTCAAAGATTGCAAACACAATCATCACAAACTATGCGATGCCTGATTTAAAACTTAAGGTAAAAATTCCTGTGGCAGTTGCATACGGAAGCGATGTTAAAAGAGTTAAGGAAATTCTTTACGAAATATCAGACAGTGCCATAAAAAACTCAACATTCATTCTCGATGATCCAAGTCCAAGCGTGTATTTCCTGGAATTCGGGGCATCAAGCCTTGATTTCATGATGGTTCTCTGGGCAAAGAAGTTCAATATGTCATGGGAGATTAAGGATCACATAAACTTTGAGATTGAGCGAAGATTTGCAGAAGAAGGTATTGAGATTCCTTTCCCGCAGATGGATGTTCATATGAAAAAATCAGAATAGAATTTTTTTTAAAACTTTTTACAAAAATACTTTTTTCAAAAACAATTCAGATCACAAATGTAATCTATATAAATTTTTAAATTCAAGACTGATTTTATATGGCAGAAGAAACAGGATACTTTGAGAATGGAAGATGGATAGAAGGGGAGAAACCCTCAGATATCAGTCAGGAAAAAACATCACAGAAAGAAGAAGCAAAAAGCAAAACACAATCAGAAAATACAGAGGACATCGACGAAATAATTTTAGACACTACTGAATCTGTAAAAAATGCGGTTGAGAGTGTAATAAATTTTGGAAATACCGTAATCGGAACAGAAGATGGCAGAAAAGAAATTAAGAGAAAAGCAAAAAAATCAGGAAAAATACTGCTAAAATCAATAGAAGATGCAATAGAGCAGGCAAAAAAATCATTTTAGATTAATATCTTTTTGAAATTACCGGGACCTTTAAAAAAATTCCTTTTGGACGCTTACAGGATTTTGATTATAAGTACCATAAAGCAGACCTTCTGGTAAGGATAATAAAATAAGAGAAAAATGGGGACGTAAAAAAATTTATAGCTCTTTAAAAAGAATTATACTGATGATAAACAGTATTTTTCAGAAATTTAAAGATATAACATTAAATCCTGTAGAAACCTTCCAGAATTTGCGTGAGGAGCAATTAGGCACCGCAATTGCATATTTTCTTGTGATAATTGCAGTATATTCCATTCTTTCCGGTATTACGGGTATGCTGGTTACAGGGATTATAGCCGCCATATTGCCGGCAGGCAATATGCTGTTTGCTGCCGAAACCTCTCTTGTAATGGGTATTTTTTCAATTGTATTCGGATTTATAGGGGCAATTATAGGGCTGGTTGTAGGTACGCTTATCCTTCATCTGTTTGTCTATATTCTCGGCGGAAGAAAAGGGCTTGAACAGACACTTAAAGCCGCAATTTACTCCTGCACACCCCTTGCACTCATCGGATGGATTCCCGTTGTAAACATAATCGCCATGATCTGGTCACTTGTACTCGAGGCCCTTGCAGTACGCGAACTTCATGAAATATCGACCGCAAGAGCTGTTCTTGCAGTTTTATTACCATTTATACTCTTTATAGGAATAATTATACTTGCAATCCTGATGTTTACTTTTGCAATTGTTGAATCAGGCCCTGTTATGATGAACTGATCAACTTATAAAAAAATTAACTTTTTTTAAAAATTATTCTTTTGATGCTAATCTTATCTTAAACAGGAAAAGAGTAAGAACAAATCCTGCCGGAAATATCCAGAGTGAAACTGGTGTGCTTGTCGGAGATGGCGTCTTTGCAGGAGATACGGTAATATCGGGTGCCATATATGTCTGTGTTGCCTGTGCTGTCTGTGCCTGAGTTACTGCCGGTGTAATCACAGGAGTTGTCGGGGTCGGATCTGCCGTCACTGTAAACGCCTTTAAGAGAACTGATGACGAGCCGAACGGATACTCAGAGTTTTTCGGGATATTTATTGTGTATTCACCTGCTGCCCAGCCTGTTGTATCCACATTGATATACCATTTTCCTCCGTTTTGAATAGTAAAGGGAATAGTTGCAACCTCATTGTTTCCTACCTGGGCTTTTTTGTAGAATACTGCCTTAGTTGTAAATCCGGCGGGAATAGAACTTGTCCCGTCAATAAAAAGAGATGAACCAGACTCAACAGAGGAAGGAGCATTAAAATTAATTGTATATGCAGATGCAATCCCCGCCACAATAAAAGTTAAGAGAAGAATAAATGTTACAATTTTTTTCATATATTGATAAATTGAAAAAAATGCATATATATCTTCCCCCGCTGCAGCAGACAGAATTACAGAGACCTAAACTTAATTAAAATTTGAAGATACTCTCAGATTAAAAATAAAAAAGCCAAAAAAACACAAAAAACGAGAATTGTTCAAAAAACCCGGGGATTTAAAAAAAGGCTTTTTTAAAAAAAGCCGGAAAAACATTACTGAAGCTCTAATTCAATGCCACCAAACATTCCTGCTGCAGTGTTGTATATAAATGCAATAATTGCACCGTAGATGAATCCAACAATTGCACCACCGATTGCCATTACAATAATTGCAATAAGACCCCCGCCTACTCCCATTGCTACCTGAGGACCCATGACTAATGCCAGAACACTTCCAAACAGCAAAAAGAGAATTCCCACTATCAGCCCTATGACCAGACTTATCGCAGCAAAAATTTTTGCCACAGATAATATCCCTAAACTTTTAATTTCGCTCATAATAACTCCAAATTTTTATTGACAATTTAATTTAAATTTTAATCATATATATATATGTGTGCCATTTTTGCATATCAAACAACTATATAACCAAAAATTAAAAGAATTCTGAATTCTTACAAATTCAGGGAAATTAAGAATACATTTTTTTCCTATTAACCGCCAGTTAAAATACAAACAGAGAGTTGATAATATGTCAGATTTTAAGATCCCTTTTGCAGTCTCACTTCTCAGCGGAATTTTATTTCTTGTGTCAGGAGTTATTTATTCACAGTCAGGTGCATCAACCGGGTACGTTCTTGTAGTAATTGGCCTTATTGTTGTTTTATCAGCTATGAGGATGAAAAACGGCATTCCAAAGGATGTAAAGGACGGAAGTCTCGGAGTTTTATTCTTTGGAATATTAAATCTTATCTCGTTTGTGTTCATTCTCTCAGGATTACAGGGAGGAGGCATAGCCTTTTATTCAGGTCTTTTTGCAAGTATTGCAGGAATTGCCGGAGGTTATCTGGGATTTTCCTACTCTAAAGAGGAATCAAAAGAAGACTGATTTTTGCAGGCCTTGCCCGTTTTTAAGAGCTTTAATTCCAATATAATCAAAAATATCCTTTTTTAGAGAAAAACGTATATATACTATTTATACTTATAATCCTTTGTTATGTGCTTTTTGGATAAATTAAAGGGTTTTCTATTAAAACCCCAGGAAACATTTCTGGCCCAGAAGGGTGA
Organism: Methanomicrobium sp.; assembly: GCF_055145805.1. Classification (NCBI taxonomy): domain Archaea; kingdom Methanobacteriati; phylum Methanobacteriota; class Methanomicrobia; order Methanomicrobiales; family Methanomicrobiaceae; genus Methanomicrobium; species Methanomicrobium sp. The sequence goes on from NZ_JBSREC010000122.1 coordinate 7,536, forward strand.
AAGTCTTGGTAAAGCTTACCAGTATTACGTGGTCCTTCTCCTAATCTTCTCAGTTCTTTACGGAATTGTGGTGATTGCCACAGGAATGAACTCACTAGGTCAGATAGCAACAATGGTTGGAAACCTGTTTGGAGCAGGATACGGCGATGCAATACTTGCTTTCGGAGGTTTTATTGCTGCACTGGACTTCTTCTTCATCTACCTGATGTTTGTATTTAGTCTCTTCTCAATCTTCCTCTCAGCCTTCATCCTTCACTGCTTCGTTCTGCTGTTTGACGGCGAAAAGGGCTTTGAGATGACTATCAAATCAATGTTTTATGCATACACCCCATATCTTCTGCTCGGATGGATACCATATGTAAACATTCTCGCACTCCTGTGGACTCTTATCCTCCAGATTGTAGGTATTAAGGAGTATCATGAAATAACGACAGGAAAGGCTGTTATGGCAGTATTACTTCCAATGATTCTCTTTGCAATCGGAATGATTCTGTTCAGTGTTGTTATTGCAGCATTCTTCACAGGAATTCTGGCAGCAGGCGGAATAATTCTTTAAAAAAATCTTTTTCAAAAATTCTTTTTTTTTGCACTTTTATTTTTTACCATCAATATTAAACAGAGAGTTTAAAGCAAATAAAGTTTATAAAGCTGAATCATAAATTGGGAAATATTATTCCCTTTTTTGTCGGAGGTTTTAGCGATGAGAAAAATATCATTTATTGCATTTGCAGCAGTCGCCATTATATGTCTTTTAATGGCTGTTCCTGCATCTGCTGTAATTATGGAGGAGACCTATAAAGGACAGGTCTCAAAACTCGAACCCTCAAAGAACAGACTTACAATGCAGGTCAGCTCGGTTTACACAGGAAATGAATGGGTGACCTATGCAAAATCCAGTCTAAAAAACAATATCGTTGTAGGAACTGTATACAATCCCGATATCTTCAGTGATTTAAAACAGGGAGACCCGATAGAAGCCACGATTCTGGCAGGACCCGGAGGGGAATGGATATCTGTCGGAAAGATAGGAAATGTTGGCTCCACACAATCTCCCCTGATTGCATCCTATGGGGATCCTTCAAGGCTGATATCCCCATTCTATCAGGGATATACATTAACTACAGAGTTAAAGCCTGATTGTGCAGAATGCACAGGTACGACCTGCATAGCATCTTCAGCAATTGTGTCCCCAATAAGAGACGGCAAAATTGTTGAAACAAATGAGATGTATCCCGGATATACACATGTCTTTGGATGGAACACCGAATATCAGTACATTTTAAAGATAAAATTCAATTCAGGAGAAGCACTCTCTGATTCCTGCCCGGGTTATGGAGGGATGGTCGGCCCCCAGGCCGTATCCGACTTTACAATCTATGACACACAGAGAAGCACAATACTTGCATCCGAAATTGACATAGCACCTGAGTCCACAGTTATCTCAACACCTGCAGAAACAGAGCAGACCGAAATCCCGGCAACAGCAGTTCCTGCAGAAACATCTGTACCTAACCCACAGCCTACACAGTCAGGATTCGGATTTGAACTGTTCCTTACTGCAGGCTTAATCGGATGCGCAATTCTTCTTTTTAGAAGAGAATAATCAAAAACTTTTTTTTACTCAGGTATGGAAAAAATCCCGGCTATCCATATTACAATGAAAATTTAACAGTTTACCAATCCTGTTATTACCCCATAATTAAAAAACAGTAAAAAGAAAATTATGGATTTTTTTGTAATCATAAACAGCATAGTAATTTTATTTATTCTGATGGGAGTAGGCTATCTCTCTTATAAGACAAAAATAATCGACAGAGACGGTGCACGGGGCCTTTCCTCCTTTCTTGTCAACATCACACTGCCCTGCCTTATTATAGTCTCAATGCAGATTCCCTTAAATCAGGAGATTTTTAATAAAACAATCGGAATTTTTGCTATTGCAGGGATTTTTTATTTTGTTTCTTTTGCCTTTGCACTTGTGATCCCACGATTTCTTGTTAAAAGCGATCTTGAAAGGGGAGTTTACAGATTTATGCTTGTATTCTCAAATCTCGGTTTTATGGGAATACCGGTATCCGCCGCAATTTTTGGAACCGAGGGCGTGTTCTACACTTCTCTTTTTATGCTTCCCTTCGGATTTTTGGTTTTTTCAGCAGGGATTCTGATGTTAAGACCTGATATGGGGCATTATTTTGACCCAAAACTCTTCTTAAACTCCGGAATTTTAGCATCACTTGCAGGGCTTTTGTTCTTCTTTACAGGTTATCAGATTCCGGCGCCTTTTATTGATGTATTAACAATACTCGGATCACTTACAACACCTCTGGCAATGGTCGTTGTAGGCGCCCTTCTTGCAACAATGCCTGTAACGGGCATGTTTTCAGATTATAAGATATATGTTATGTCCGGATTTCGCCTCCTTGTAATTCCTTTTGCATTATTCCTTTTACTAAGTCCGTTTGTATCAGACCCTTTAATTCTCGGAGTGCCTGTGATACTTGCCGCAATGCCGGTTGCAGCAAACGCAGTACTTTTGGCAGAAGAGTATGATGTAGACTCGGATGCCGCTTCAAAGGGAGTTTTCATATCAACTCTCCTGTGTGTTTTTACAATTCCCGTTATCGGATTTTTCCTTCTTTAAAAAAAATGATCTCAATATCTATTTTAATAAAAAATGAAGATTAAAAAAAGTTTTTAAAAAAGATTTCCGGTTTTTTTATTCTGTTTATGAGATCAGCTTAAACGATTGCGTTTTCTCTCATCCATATAATCACCAAAAGACTCAAATACCGAGATTACGGCAGGCATAACAACAATAGCTCCGATAAGAGAGAATCCGACTGTTATTACTGTAACTGTCCCGAAGTTCTGGATGATAGGTGATGTTGAGAGAAGAAGGGCTGAAAACCCGAATACTGTTGTAAGGCCGGAGACCGAGACAGCCGTTCCAATCTTCTGAATTGCAGTCTGAATCGCGGTAATCTTATCCTTACCCTTCTCTTTCTCCTCCTGGAATCTCTCCATTATGAGAATCGTGTACTCCGATGCAACACCTATTGTCATAGCACCAAGGGTTGCTGTCAGAAGCGAGTATGTAAGGCCGAGTGTGTACATGATAAGGCCGTTCCATCCGACAATCATGATAATCGGAATAAGGGGGGATACTGCAGTGAACTTTCTGTATACTAAAAGCAAAAAGGCAAATATCAGTATAAAACCGAGATAAGTCATCGTATTCTTTGACTTACTTATTCCGTCAATAATGTCGGTGAACATATTCATCTGACCGGTATATTCAGCTGTCATTCCCGGATGCATGACGTACCAGTCGAGATCTTTTTGCATGTCTTTTATGAGTTCCTGTGTTGACGGAATCGAGATATCCTTCATTGAAAATTCTATGACTGAATCCATATTTCCGCTTACATACCTGTCTCTTGTGCTTTCGGGAATTCTCTCCCAGACATCATCTATCTCTTTTTTGTCAGTCGGGAGAACCCCGTTGTTATACTGTTTCAGATAGGTTGTGATACTTGTAACACCGGTCAGGTCATCCTGTTTTGAAACGGCATAATCACCAAATCCGTCTATCCACCGCAAAGTTTCAGGATCTTTTATCGAATCCGCCTTTATAAAAGTTGTAATCGTACTTGTGGAGCCTATAACACTTCCAAGTTTGTCCATAGACACCTTCGCAGGCATACCCTGCGGAACCATCGCATCCTCATCAGTGTCAATTATCACCCTCTCATCAAGCTGGATTCCAACAACAGCAAGCATAAGAAGGAATAGTATAAGGGGTATCGGATTTTTTGCAATCTTTCCTGCGAGTCTTCCCAAAAGAACATCATACCTGTCCATCAGAGAGCTGCCCTTGTTAGTAGTCTTCTTAACACCTCCCTTCGGGTCAGGCAGGCAGGATTCGGACTCGTCAATAAAACCGGCACCGCCATCCTTTGGTCTGTATTTGACAACATTTGCAAATGTCGGGACAATTATCATCGCCGAGAGGTAACAGCAGGCAATTCCTATGATGCATATCGTTCCAAAGTCTGCAACCATCGGTGCAGGTGCAAGAATTGAAAGCGCCAGAAAACCAAGGCCGGTTGCAGTCATTGCAAGAAGAATTGCAGGCCCTGAACTTGTAACCGTTGTAAATATGGCGTCTTTCATAGAGGATTTTCTAATCTCCTCATCAAACCTCGAATGGAACTGAATGGCATAGTCGATTCCTATGCCTATTAACACAGGAAACGCTGCGATTACTATCGTGCTGATTGGTATTCCTGCAAATCCCATAACGCCGAATGTCAGGATAATTCCACAGAACACAACAAATACAGGGAGCATTCTGTATCTCACATGCCCGAATAAAAAGACCATTGCAACGATCATCAGAAGCATGGCAAGACC
>NZ_JBSREC010000123.1:0-6305 GCF_055145805.1 Methanomicrobium sp.
CATCACTTTTGCTTCAGAAATGATATTTGCGACAGCCCTTGTCAGTTCATCCACGATTGTCAGGTTTGCAGTCTGTGCCGTCCTTGAAAGAGGATTGAGATCTATTGTAATTACGGTTTTTCCCATATTTACAAGTGCTTCGCACCTGTCACCGTCTTCCAGTGGCACAAGGACGACATCTGATGAATATATGCCCTGCCGGATGCAAAGTGCCCTGTCATGTGAGAGAGGCAGTAAGCGTTCTGCCTTTCCTTTTAAAACAATAACTCCGTTATCCTCAAGAAGTTTTGTAATTTTCTGAATTCTTTCTTCAGTTCTGTGAAAAAGGTTTACCTCTACCAGAGCACCTGTTGCCTTCTGAAGGTCTGAGATTAGATCTGCTGCAAGTGCGGCTGTATTTCCATTAACTGAGATTACAGCGCATTTTGCATTTAATAAGAATGCAGCTGCGCTTTTTTCGGCAAGGAATGCACTTTCTGTTGTTTTTTCTCCTATGAGGTAATCAAAGGCTTCACCTCTCCCGTGAGAGCCTACCCCCTCCATTGCAACGATTCCTTTCCAGGCAGCCTCTGCAATCTTCTCTCTTCTGACAAGTGAGGCATATCGGGGATGATCTTCGGGTATCATATCATTCCCTTCGGTTTCTGCAGGCAAATCCTGTTTTGGACATTTTCATCATGTATATCTCGCCAAATCTGGAGAGAATTCCCGGAGCTTTTTCACCGTATGCAAAGACACCTTCGCCAAGCATAGTCATTGCGGCAGGAATCTCCCTTAAGTCGCATTCATCCAAAACCTCCTTTATTTTCTCTGATATAAGGCCGGAATCCTCTGCAAAATCTCTCGATGTTTTGAAAAAATCTTCAGGAGTTGCAGGGCAGGTATCTCTGAATGCGGCAGATATTTTTTCCATTTTATATTTGTTTTTTAAGACTTTATCTGTTGGCAGGGGGCCGAAGTTTATTGCGGAGATTGTCTTGTCCATATCATAACTTCTTATTATTTCTCCATCGATACCAGGACTTTTTCTGCATATGTAGCCACCGCCCATGCATGCCGGTACATCTCCAAGTCCTGATTTGAATCTGACTTCGGTTTCATGCGCCAGCTGTGATATTTCCTGGTCTTTTGTATCGAGTCCGTAAAGTTCGCAGACAGCTTTTACTGAGGATAGAAGAGATGCAGCACTAAGTCCGAATCCCGCACTCATTGGAAGAATTGTTTTTGTTGTGATCTCAGCAGTAACGCCGGTTTTGGAAAGTGCATATTCTATAGGTGGTGAACATGTCTCAATTGAGATAATGTTTCCTGTTCTGTCAACACGACAGACATTAATCCTGTTTTCATCTGACATGACGGCCTCTGCGAATACACCCTCGCTTATTACAATGCCGCCGCCTATGCTTCCGTAACTGCCTTCATTGCAGTTCACTGTTTTAAACCAGCCTGATATATGGCCCGGGCAGAAAGCTAGAGCAGTCTTTTCCATATGGCTCCTGCTATCTCTTCTTTGTCACCACAAATTTCTGTTTTGCCTGTCTGTGTGTAAAGGGTGTAACTGCCTTTTTTGGCACCCATATTTTCCGGAGTGTTTGCAGCTACCATGGAAACGCCGGTTTTGAGCATTTCCACGGCTTTTTCATCCGCATCCCATCCAAGTTTGAAGGCAACTGTTACAGGTCTGAATCTATCAAGAACTTCCTCCAGAATTTTAGGAAGCTGTTTTAGTTTTAAGGATACATCCTTTCCACCTGGTATCTTTCCTTCAAAAATTTCAGGTTTGTAATCGGATACAGCCGCAGCGCTGATGTAATAGTCGCAACCCTTATTTTCAAAGATTTTAATGACGGCATCTTTCATCTCCCCTGCATTTTCTATGATGATGTTTTTCATCATCGGAACCGGATCTCCGCTGTGAATAATTGTTACATCAGCACCAAGTCTGTATGCTTCAAAGGCTGCTTCTATGCCCATTGTGCCTTTTGAGCGGGTTGTCATAATCCTGATATCGTCAATCTTCTCCCGGCAGGCACCCGCCGTTACAATGACTTTTTTTCCGGCAAGTGTTTTTTTCCCTGCCGCTCTTTCGACAGCAAGAACAATCTCGTCATTTGATGCAAATTTGGCTTTATTCTCAGAGATGAAAGGACTGACAAAGACTATTCCCCAGTCTTTTAATTTTTTAATACTTTCAATTACTGCCGGGTGACAGTACATGCTTTCATGCATTGCAGGAGCGATAACGACAGGCATATTTCCGCCGATAGCAGTTGTTGCAAATGTTGTTACCGTGGTATCATCAATTCCTGCGGCAATCTTGCATATTGTGTTCGCAGTCGCGGGTGCTATCAGAAGAACGTCTCCGGTGCCTCCAATCCCGCAGAATTTCACATGCTCAATCATCCCTGAGATCTTTGTTATGGCAGGGATATCGCATGCATATGTAACTGCATCAGGGTTTACTATTCCGCATGCAGCTTCACTCATTACACCCTGAACAACTGCTCCTTTTCTTCGAAGCACCCGTGCAAGTTTTATATCCTCGACTGCAGCAATACTGCCTGTTATTCCAAGAACAATTGTTTTTCCTTTTAATGTCTGCATACATTCATTCATGATAAGATCACGTCCTGGACAACATGCCATTTAAACGGGGCATATTTTTTTACCCTGTGAAGCGAAATTTCCGACTCAAATCCTGCTTTTTGAACGGCATCTGATATTATATCACAGACGGGGTTTATACTGTGTACATGCATGGTGCCTCCGCATTTCATGTGCGGGAGAATCTCAGAAAGCATAGAAGGTGAGTTGAAATGTCCCATAAAGGCCCGGTCATATTTTCCTTTTAAAAGACTTCTGCAGTCCCCGCATTCTGCATAAACATTTTCTGATACATTGTTTGCCAGAATATTTTTCTGAAGATAGCCGAAGGATTCAGGGTTTAATTCCATTGCATGAATATCTGCACCTGTTATTGCGGCAGGTATAGTGAAATAGCCGATTCCTGCGAACATATCAGCTATTCTCTCATCTTTTTTTATAACTTCTGACATTCTTCTCTTCTCTTCGCGGTTTCCCATCGCAAACATGACTTTTGACGGGTCAAGAATGAATCTGCAGCCATTTTCCTTATGGCAGACCTCTTTTGGTTCGCCGTAGAGGACAGTTGTGAGGGGGATTCTTTTTACACCGTCGTATTTTTTCACATGAAGAATACAGGAGGGATTTTTCCACTCAATAAGAGCATCCAGTTCTTTATCATCCGGCTTTTTACCGTGCATTAAAATGATGTCGCCTATCATCTGATAGCCCGGCCCTGAGTAGTTTTTCTTTCTGTCAAGGATGCAGTCGAAAGAACTGCCGTCTTTAACAGGAATCCATGCACTGCCTTCTTTTACATAGGGTCTTTTTGAATTATCAACCCAGTCTTCGTTTTTTATTGATTTCAGCATAGATACAGGAACTACTCTGGTGCGCATGAAAGACCTCTTATCCGACAAATATTATTCTGTCATTATCATTATCCCTTAAAAAGCGTACAGTCTCTCCTTCCAGGACTTCAAGCCAGGGGTACAGAATACACTCTTTGTTCTCGTACGTTTTAGGGTCGAGAATGCCTGCAATATCCTTGTTAATATAACTGACAAAGGCAAATTCGGAATCCTTTACATTTCCGATCATTCTCCCCTCAGGTTCGTCCTTTGTTATTTTCAGACTGCCATCCTGAAGATCAAAGTACCTCATTACATTTGAGTCAGTGCCGCGGATCTCATAATATCTGCCTTTATCCTCGAAAACATCTCCTTTTTTGTATCTGGGAAGACGCACCAGATATGTCATTCTGTAGAGTGTTCTGCCGTTTTTTTGTCCTGCGAGTTTGGGATGCTTTGTTACCTTTCCGCCAAGTTCTTTTATTATGCTTCTTGAAATGAGCTCTCCCAGATTATGGCTTGAGACAACTATGTCTATTCCGTCTTTTATCTCATCAGTACTTGTGATAAAGGAGAGTCTCTCGCCAATTTCCTGGAGTTCTTCTTCGTGTCTGTTGGCAATCTCTATGGTACGTTCCTTTTCAAATGTATCAGGTTTTCTTCCCTCTGCCCTTAACTGAATTGTACCTGCATAATAGCCGCCTGAATATCTGCTGCAGCGGTCACACTGCTCTTTAGACCATACAATAAGAACTCTGCATGAGGCTTCAACCGGTAATTTGTAGAGTTTTGCGTGAACATCAACTTTTACTGATGTTCTGTTAGGGCTTGGATCATAGGAGCTTAATTCAATCTTTAGATCCCTGACATCATCATGTATGTGGACTGCATCAAGTGCAATCTCCTCAGTAAGTTTTTCCTTGTCAAGTTCACAGTCTGTCCAGGTATTCTGGTGTTTTAGTGATCCGCAGGTAGGGCACTGAATATACTGCACGCGGCTGTCGCATGTTATCCAGCTGACTTCTTCTCCTTTGCATTTATTGCAAAGTCCTCCTTCACTTGGTTCGCCGCACTTTGGGCATATATTTTGTTTAATATCCATAATTATCTCAGATTTACAGGATTTGCGCGTGAGGAATTCCGTTTATATATATACAGCTCTCCTCATCTATCGCACTGCACTCTATTGCAATTGCGATTACTTTTTTTCCAATCAGGTTGGCATTTTTTGCTGATGTTAAGGCTTTTATTAATTCATCTTTGGTTGCAGTTTCTGTACCGTAGAATTTGTCGGAGACTGTTATCTCTATATCGCCTTCACATATGGTTTTGTTAATGAGTTCCCTGTCGCAGGCTGCAACAATATTGTCTGCCCCTTGTATTTTATAAATTTTTAAGTGCATTGCCTGTACTATTGGTTTTTATAAATAATACTAATGCCTGTGGGAAAAATTAGAGTGTCATCTCAGTATGATATACTTTTTCAGGAGTGTCTTTATGAATTCTGAATGCATCTTCCGTGGTAATAGCGCCTGATTCAAGTAGTTTTCGTGTGAATCTCGGAACTGATTTTGGCCCTAAAACAGAACCCGGCCGGCTCAGATCATCCATGTAATCAGTCTCCATCGTAAACATCCGTTTCTCTTTAGCCATTGCAGGGATATTCTCATCCTTTGCGATCATTGAAGGAGTCAGGGGAGTATCCGGAATTCCAAAATGTTTTACGACCCTTACCGGATTCATATTCATATTTTTTGCCATATCGTAAATGTCCTGACAGGGACCGCTTTCAGCATGGATCTGAAGTGCGCAGTCATTATCCTTTGAAAGTGCAAGTGCATGGCTGAGAATTCTGTTTGATGATTCCAGGATTTCATCTTCAACAGGATAATGTGGTCTGCCGCTTTTAAGGGCAACAGCCTTTTTTTCCTCAACATATCGGGCTGCAAGAGAGAGTCCGTCTTTCATTATCTCTTCTGCCTGTGAAAGAGGCATGATCTCAGAGAGCTTTGAAAGTTCGGCCGGATGAACACCAAGTATGGGATATACACAGATTCCCTCATCTTTAATTTTATCAGAGGTTTTCAGTGTTATCTCAAATACTTCCCTGTAGTCCTCACCGCATCTGGGGACAACTCCAAAAGACCATGCCGGCTTTGAGACAAGAAACATATGTGTCCCTCCGGCACGCTTAAAGTCCTTTGCGGCTTCAATTCCCCTGCCGTTAATGGTGTCTATGTGGATATGATCGTCTGTTATAACGAGATCCTTTAAAATCATCTGAGTTCCAGAATTTTCATCATCGGATAATCGTCTTCGAGTTTTAATCCTGCAATACAGGTTGCATTGCCGACTTTTGTTGTAATGGTTACATCAAACATTTTTCCGGCAAGTTCGCTGTATCCGAATGAGTTTAAGTGCATATGTTCTGTGTCAATTCTGACCTTTATATTCTCAACATATGGCTGAAGACCTACTGCATTTTCTATAGCCTTTTCAACAGATGGTGCAGTCTGCGGGGATATGGGAGTTCCCACCCACTGGTGGTATAATGCACCCAGTTTTATTCCGGCCTCAAAAGTTGCCTGTGCCTTTTTTTCCATGTATACATGTATGGGTCTTCAAAGATTATTTTAATTTAGATCTGAAACTTACGAAAGAAAAAGAGAAAAAAAGCAGGATATTTGTAAATAATTCAGATGAGTTTTATAAGGCCGTGTTTTGGCTCCATAGCTTCGCCGTTTCTTAAAAGATCATCAATTCTCTTTCTGACGTCATCTTTACCGTGTCCCTTCTGGATAAGTATCTGAATTACGTCTTCAATCTGTGCATATCCGTTGTCATCGGCATTTGATTTAACAGCCTCTTTTA
>NZ_JBSREC010000124.1:0-11854 GCF_055145805.1 Methanomicrobium sp.
TCGCAAATATAGTAGAGCAATCATTCAGGCAATGATTCACCTGCTGATATAGTGTAGGGGCCAATCATGCCGGCCTTTCACGCCGGCGACCGGGGTTCAAATCCCCGTATCAGCACTCTGTTTTGAAGTTAAATGCTCAGACAATTTTGACGAGCAAAAGCTTTTAGATTTTTTTTAAAATTCATAATAATCTTTAATCTGATTGGTTATGAAGAAAGAATTTTTAATTCAATTTAGATAATTTGAAGTCAACAGCAGATAACATTTCAATTGTTCGTAGTATTATCAAAAAAATCATAATAAAATTACATTTAAAAAAATTATTAGGTAGAAAATTCTATGCAAAATAATCAATTCAACTGGATTACTAATTTCATCTGGGGAATCGCCGATGATGCTCTCCGGGATGTTTATGTTCGTGGAAAATATCGCGATGTCATTCTTCCAATGACTGTTTTACGCCGTCTTGATTCAGTTTTAGAACCTACAAAACAAGCTGTTCTCGATATGAAATCATCTCTTGATGAAGCAGGGATTGTAAATCAGGAAGAAGCATTAAGACAGGCAGCAGGGCAGGCATTCTATAATACATCAAAATTTACATTACGTGACCTGAAGAGCCGGGCAAGTCAGCAACAGTTAAAGGCAGATTTTGAAGCTTATTTAGATGGCTATTCAGAAAATGTTCAGGATATTCTTAACAGTTTTGAGTTTAGAAACCAGATCCCAAAATTATCAAGAGCCGATAAATTAGGAGTTTTAATTGAAAAATACCTGTCTCCTGAAATAAATCTGAGCCCAAATCCTGTTTTTAATGGTGACGGCTCTATAAAATATCCCAGCCTTGACAATCATGCAATGGGTACAATATTTGAAGAATTGGTACGAAAATTCAATGAGGATAATAATGAAGAAGCCGGTGAGCACTGGACTCCTCGTGATGCTGTCAAACTTATGGCAAAACTTATCTTTCTCCCAATTGCTGACAAGATCGAATCGGGAACATATCTCCTGTATGACGGGGCCTGTGGTACGGGAGGTATGCTGACCGTCGCCGATGAAACACTTCAGAACTTATCTAAAGAACAAAACAAAGAAGTTGCAACCCATCTTTATGGGCAGGAGATAAATTCAGAGACCTACGCTATTGCCAAGGCAGACATGCTCCTTAAAGGGGAAGGTGAAGGGGCTGACAATATTATAGGAGGTCCCGAATACTCTACCCTTTCAAATGATGCATTTCCTTCACATGAATTTGACTTTATGCTCAGCAATCCTCCATATGGCAAGAGCTGGAAGAGTGATCTTGAACGTATGGGTGGTAAAAGCTCGGTTAAAGATCCAAGGTTCATAATAGAGCATGCTGGTGATCCTGAATATTCACTAATAACCCGTTCTTCAGATGGTCAGCTTCTTTTCCTTGTCAATATGCTCTCGAAGATGAAGCACAATACTCTCTTAGGCAGCAGGATAGTCGAGGTTCATAACGGAAGTTCGCTCTTCACAGGCGATGCCGGCCAGGGCGAGAGTAATATCCGCCGCTGGATTATTGAGAACGACTGGCTGGAAGCAATTGTTGCACTTCCCCTGAATATGTTCTACAACACTGGCATTGCCACTTATATCTGGGTGCTTTCCAACCGCAAGCCTGAACATCGCAAAGGTAAAGTCCAGCTTATTGATGCCACGAAATGGTACAAGCCTCTTAGAAAGAACCTTGGCAAGAAGAACTGTTATTTCTCTGAGGATGAGTGCAAATTAATCACTGATGCATTTCTCGATTTTAAGGAGACTGAAGAGAGTAAAATCTTTGAAAATGCTGCATTTGGTTACTGGAAGGTAACAGTGGAAAGGCCGCTAAGGTTGAAAGGAGTTGACGGGGAACGGGTCTACAAGGCAAAAGAGATCAAGGAGCTGAAAGAGACCTGTGAACGGGATGAAACTGCCCCGGCAGTGATTAAGAAGATCCATAAGAAAGGCACTTGTCCCGATCCTATCAGGGGTCTTTTTGAGGTTATAATCAATGGTAAACCAGCTGTTGTAGAATATGAAACTGATTCTGATCTCAGGGATACAGAGCAGGTTCCGCTTCTTGAAAAAGGTGGAATTGAGACATTCATCAGACGGGAAGTACTGCCCTATGCACCTGATGCATGGTATGTTCCGGACAGCGTGAAGACAGGATATGAAATCAGTTTCACGAGATATTTCTATAAGCCTCAGCCGATGAGGTCTCTTGATGAGATAAGGGGCGATATCCTGCAGGTCAGAAAGGAAAGTGAAGGATTGCTTGATATGATTATTGGAGGGAAATAATTATGGATAAGGAAGCAGCAGACATCCCGAAAAAACAGGTTCAAATTCTCAAATGTCATGATGATCATAGTCCGATATGTTTTTCTCTAGATGATGAGGATACATCGGGACTTCAATTATTTAAGCTAAAGGAAGGTTCAACATGTCCATGGATGAAACCACAGGATTCTTTTGGACCCGATAAATTAAGGTCACGTATAGAACCGTGGTTAACGGCTCTCTTTCAATCAGAACATCTTTCTTTACTAGTTGGTTCGGGTCTTACACAGGCTCTTCACATAATGGCTACTGATAAAACGCTTCCCGGAATGAATAAAGCTGAATTTGAAATTTTTGATAAAGAAATTGATCAAAAAGCAAAAGAATCAGCAAAAGCTGCAGGGAGAAAAGAAGGGAATATTGAAGATCAAATTCGTGTAGCTAATGAACTTCTTAGAGGACTTGAAGTAATTGCATCAACAAAATCAGATGATTCAACAGAAAAACAAAATCTCCTCCTTTTAAATGACAATTTAGATTCAATCCTTGATGAGTTTGCAAATTCAATTTTAAAAGGCGAAAGTGGATTAATATCCGCAAATGCAGAGAAACGTGAGAAAGCCTTTAATTATCTTGTAAGTTTTTTGATGAGTTTTGCAAGCCGAACTGGTACTCGAGATCGCTTACAGATTTTTACAACTAATTATGACCGCTGTATAGAAGCTGGTGCAGACTTATCTGGGTTAAGATTAATTGATCGTTTCATTGGAACATTGGTTCCTATTTTCCGCTCGTCTCGGATTGATGTAGACATGCATTATAACCCTCCAGGTATTAGAGGAGAACCACGATATCTTGAAGGAGTTGCTAAATTCACGAAACTTCATGGTTCAGTTGATTGGGTAGATAATAATAAATCCATCCAAAGAATTGGCCTTCCTTTTGGAGCTCAGGATGTCAATACTTTTTTAAGTACTCCTGGTTTGAAGGGTGCAGGAGCATTGCAATTAATGATCTATCCTAATGCTTCCAAAGATAAAGAGACAGCATCATATCCATATGTTGAATTATTCCGTGATTTAGCTGCAGCAATATGCAGACCAAATAGTACTCTAGTATGTTATGGATATGGCTTTGGTGATGAACATATCAATCGAGTGATAGAAGATATGTTAACAATCCCATCAGCACATTTGGTAATAATATCATATGATGACCCACTGGATAGAATTATCAATACATATGAGAGATTGGGAAGATCAGCACAAATAACTCTCCTGATAGGGGACCATCTTGGAGATCTTAAGAATCTTGTAGATTATTATCTGCCAAAGCCAGCAATTGATCGAACGACTTTTAGAATGTCAGAACTTCTTAAAGCACGATGGGGTACCACTCCAGATCATGCTAATGAAGAAAAAATAAGCGTGATTGGTGAAGGAGATTCTTCTTATGAGTCAAACTCCCTTTGAACACTCATTTAGCCTTCAAATCGGGACGGTTGATTTTGTTTCTTCTGATGAAATTAAAGTAGTACTTGACATCGAAACTCCTGAATCTGTTACATTAAATTCAGGTGGACCTAGGCCATTCCCTCGTGTTAACAGCTATGCTTTAATCCCAGTTGATGATGGTTTTCTCGTCGGTCAGATCGTATGGCTTGCTGTTGAAAGATCTGCATTTCCAAAAAGGGGAGGAATGAAGGATTTCGGTTTAGTGGATCTTCCTTATCCCCTGCGTAAATTGAGCCTTAATCCTTTGGGCACTTTAAGAAAAAATCCTCGTGATTCGGATAAATATATCTTCCAAAGAGGAGCTGATGCATTGCCATCCGTTGGTTCTGCTGTATTGCTTCCGACCGATCTTCAACTTCGGTCAATTGTTGAATCTGGAGATAATAGACGTGTAAAAATCGGAATAAGCCCATTGGCAGGTAATGCAGAGGTTCGAATAGATCCGAATCGGTTGTTTGGTCGTCATCTTGCAGTACTTGGGAACACAGGGAGTGGGAAATCATGTTCAATAGCTGGGTTAATCCGTTGGAATCTTGAGCAAGCTCAAGAGATCAGTTCTAAGCAACCAAATGCCAGATTCATAATATTAGACCCAAACGGCGAATATACTCGTGCATTTTCTGATTTTATTCCTCAATCAAATGTCAGGATTTTTAAAGTTAATCCCGATAAAGATGAAGAGACTCTTAAGGTGCCATTATGGTTATGGAATAGTACCGAATGGTCTTCTTTTACTCAAGCAAGTCCTAAAACACAGAGGCCGACTCTGATTCATGCTTTAAGATATGTGAAGGAAGGAAAAGATGAACCGGTAAATGATTCAAGTCATGAAATGAGGGTTTTTCTCAGAACAATAGTTTCTACCATTCAAATTGAAAAGAAATCTGGGAATCCTTGGGGTAGTTTTCCAAGAAGTAATAACTTTCATGAAAAACTAGAAAAATGGAAAAAAGGGCTTGAGCCAAATCTGTATCTTTTTTCTGGCGAAACAGAAGAGAAGCTTAAAAGCTTAATTGAATATATGGAATCGCTTTGCGAACCCCGAAGAATAAAGTATGCTCATTGCGATTTCACATTACAAGAAATCAATAATTTAATTCAATTGACAAGTGATGCCCATAGTGCATTTGGGGGTTCAGATTCAGATGGCCTGCCATTAGATGTCGATGCCCCATGTCAATTCGATGAAGATGCTTTACTTCGGAGTATTGAGGCTGTTGCTGAAATGTTGAATGTTTCAGATCACGTTGAAACCTTATTAATTAGAATTCGAACATTACTCACGGATGTCCGCATGAAGCCTATTCTTAGTAATTCTCTGGATATTACTTTGGAGGAGTGGCTTTCAGATTATATTGGAAGTGACAAAGCTGAGAATGGCTGTATTTCTGTAATCGACCTGTCTTTAGTTCCTACAGAAGTTGTTCACATCTTAACAGCGGTAATAGCTCGTATGATCTTTGAATCGCTCCAAAGATATATGAAAATAAATAATTCGGTCCTTCCGACAGTTCTTGTAATGGATGAAGCACATAACTTCATTAAGAGATATAATGTAGATGTCGAAAGCCACGATACTGCCATTATCTGCTGTCATGTTTTTGAGAAGATCGCTAGGGAAGGAAGAAAATTTGGATTGGGACTTGTGCTCTCATCTCAAAGACCTTCAGAACTGTCTCCAACAGTTCTTTCACAGTGTAATACGTTTCTTTTACACAGAATAACTAATGACCGTGATCAGGAACTTGTTCACAGATTAGTTCCCGATAATTTGAAAGGTCTTCTTCGAGAACTTCCTCTATTACCTTCACAGAATGGAATCCTTCTTGGTTGGGCATCAGAGCTTCCAGTATTGGTTAAAATGAATGATTTACCCCTGTCGCAACAACCTCGTTCTGCTGATCCGGATTTCTGGGGATCATGGATAGGTGAAGATGAAGAGGGGCATGAGGTTTTATGTGAGATCAATTGGTCAGATATTTCAGAGGATTGGCAAGGACAGAAAATTGACAAGGATCAACCAGGTGGAGATTGTAGTCTATGACCTCAGATCTTAGATCCTATCAGTCTTACAAAGATTCTGGCATTAAATGGCTTGGGGATGTTCCTGAACATTGGTACTTTAATAGAAGTAAATTTTACTTCCGAGAAGTGGATGAAAGAAGTGAAACTGGAGCTGAAGAACTTCTTTCTGTATCTCACATTACAGGTGTAACCCCACGAAACCAAAAAAATATCAATATGTTTAAGGCAGAAAGTTACATTGGCTATAAGCTTTGTAAACCTGGTCAAATTGCAATAAACACAA
This sequence comes from Methanomicrobium sp., assembly GCF_055145805.1. Classification (NCBI taxonomy): domain Archaea; kingdom Methanobacteriati; phylum Methanobacteriota; class Methanomicrobia; order Methanomicrobiales; family Methanomicrobiaceae; genus Methanomicrobium; species Methanomicrobium sp. The sequence continues at coordinate 6,118 of NZ_JBSREC010000124.1, forward strand.
TGTGGGCATGGATGGGTCCCATTGGAGTTTCACAGTACCATGGGATTATTAGTTCCTCATATCATACATACGAACAAATCAACAGAGATAACTATAATTTCAAATTCTTGGACATTCTTTTGAGGTCGATTCCATACAAAACATTTTACAAAATAAATTCAACAGGTATAACAACCTCTCGTCTTCGTCTATACCCTAAAGATTTCTTAAATATAAGATTCTTATGTCCACCTAAAGACGAACAAGCCGCAATCGTCCGCTTCCTCGATTACATCGACAAACGCATCCGAAAGTCAATAAACTCAAAAAAGAAGCTTATCAAACTCCTCGAAGAGGAAAAGCAGGCAATAATCAATCAGGCCGTCACCCGTGGCCTTGATCCGAATGTCAGGATGAAGCCTTCTGGTGTCGAGTGGCTTGGGGATGTTCCTGAGCATTGGGAAATTAGGAGGTTAAAAACAGTAATGAATGTAATAATGGGGCAATCGCCACCCTCTCAAGATTGTAGCGATGATCCTATAGGTATACCTTTCCTCCAGGGTTGTGCTGATTTTGGAAAGAAATATCCTAATCCTACACAATTTTGTCTTTTTCCAAATAAGAAAAGTCCAGAAAATGCAATATTGTTGTCTGTAAGAGCACCTGTTGGAAAAATGAACTTTTCCAATCAAATTTATGGAATTGGTCGTGGTTTATGCGCTTTAAAAGTAAATTCAAAAAAAATGGAGATACAATATGCCTACTATCTTCTTGAAGCGTGTAAAGAAGGTTTAACACTCGTTTCTACTGGCTCAACATATGATGCAGTAAGTATTGGGGATATTGGGGATCAACCGTTCTTACTTCCACCATTTTTTGAACAAACGGAAATCATCAAATTTCTAAAAAAAGAAACAAGTGACATAGATAAAGCCATGGATAAGGAGATTAGTGAAATCGCTCTCCTTACCGAGTACCACACCCGCCTGATCTCCGATGTCGTCACCGGAAAGCTTGATGTCAGGGACGCGGCGGCAAGGCTTCCTGAAGAAATTGAAGAGCCGGATGATATTGAGGAGATTGAACTTGAAGGTGATACAGGGGACTATGATTTAATCGAAGGTGAGGTTGATCCAAATCTTGAACAAAATGAGAATTGAATCAGATTTTCCTCTAATTTTTTGAAGGGAATATTTAGGGGGACTTTTCTTTCATGAAAATTCAGTTTGTCCCTCAGAGTTACCATTTTTAATTGAAAAAACAGGGAAAGGTTTTAGCATTGGGCAATAAAATTTTAATTTAATAACACTGGCTTAAAAATTGCAGAAAAGGGAGAAAATGAAAACCGACACAAGTGAAAAAGGGCTTGAGAAATTGATCTGCACATATCTCACCGGCGCTCCATGTGACAGGGGGGGCGTGCCGGAGGAAGTGGCCGAAAGGCCGGCAGTATATGGAGCAGGCTGGATCTGCGGAAGCCCGACAGATTATGACCGTGAATACTGTGTTGATATTATTCAACTCAGAAATTTCCTCGACAAGACACAGCCTGAAATTCTAGAATCACTTGGCCTTGATGAAGACGGTCCGGTCAGGCGCAAGTTTCTTGCGAGACTCCAGGGGGAGATCAGTAAACGCGGCACAATCGAAGTCCTCAGAAACGGTATTCAGCACGGCCCTCACCACATCTCCCTCTTCTACGGGATCCCTTCTCCCGGAAACCCTGTAGCAAAAGAACGGTATGATGCAAATATCTTCAGTATTACAAGACAGTTTCGTTACAGCCGGGATGAAACACAAATTGCACTTGATCTCGGTCTTTTCATCAACGGTCTCCCTGTCTCAACATTCGAGCTGAAGAACAGCCTGACAAAGCAGACGGTAGAGGATGCAATCCAGCAGTACAAACGTGATCGTGATCCACGTGAAAGGCTCTTCGAGTTTGGCCGGTGTATAGTCCACTTTGCCCTTGATGATCAGGAAGTCTGGTTCTGCACAGAGCTGAAGGGTAAGGAGTCTTGGTTTCTGCCATTCAATATGGGCTGGAACGACGGTGCAGGAAATCCTCCGAATCCAAACGGATTAAAAACAGACTTCCTCTGGAAGCAGATCCTGACCCGAAAAAGCCTGACAAATATAATCGAAAACTATGCCCAGATAATTGAATTCAAAGATGAGAAGACCGGCAGGAAAAAACACGTCCAGATCTGGCCGAGATACCATCAGCTTGACGTGGTCAGAAAACTGCTTGCAGACGCACAGGAAAATGGTGCGGGTAAAAGATACCTGATCCAGCATTCTGCAGGCAGTGGGAAATCCAATTCAATTGCATGGCTTGCCCATCAGTTGATACCTCTTGAAAGGGATGAAAAGAAGGTTTTTGATTCGATAATTGTAGTCACAGATCGGAAAATCCTTGACAAACAGATCCGTGACACCATAAAGCAGTTCGCACAGGTCAGTGCAACCGTTGGACATGCCGATGATTCAGGAGATCTTAGAAACTTCATCGAAAGCGGAAAGAAGATCATCATAACAACTGTCCAGAAGTTTCCGTTCATCCAGAATGAAATAGGAAGGCAACAACATGGCCGCCGCTTTGCAATCCTCATCGATGAGGCACATTCAAGTCAGGGAGGCAAAACATCTGCGGCCCTCTCACGGACTTTAAGTGAATCAGATTCTGACGATGAGGATGAAACAATAGAAGATAAGATAAACAGGGAGATGGAAGGGAAAAAACTCCTGTCCAATGCAAGTTATTTTGCCTTCACTGCCACTCCCAAAAACAAGACTCTTGAAATATTTGGTGAACCTCTCCCCCAGCCGGATGGTGCTGTAAGACATGTGCCCTTCCACAGCTACACGATGAAACAGGCTATCCAGGAAGGATTCATTATTGATGTTCTGAAGTATTACACCCCCGTTAACAGTTATTATAAGCTTATCAAAACCATCGAAGGCGACCCCGAATACGATACAAAGAGAGCAAGAAAGAAACTCCGTAGATATGTAGAGAGCCATGATCATGCAATCCGTATCAAAGCAGAGATCATGGTTGATCATTTCCATGAACAGGTAATTGCATTAAACAAAATCGGCGGCCAGGCACGTGCGATGGTGGTAACAAGCAGTATAGAGAGAGCGATCCAGTATTATTTTGCAGTAAAGGATTATCTTGAAGAGCGGAAAAGCCCTTACAAAGCAATAGTTGCATTTTCAGGAGAGCCTGAATTCAGGGGAGAAAAAGTCAGTGAAGCATCTCTCAACGGTTTCCCGTCCGGAGCTATTGCCGATAAGATCAAAGAAGATCCCTACCGTTTCCTGATCTGTGCTGATAAATTCCAGACTGGTTATGACGAACCTCTGCTGCATACGATGTACGTCGATAAGGCACTCTCAGGTATAAAGGCAGTTCAGACACTCTCACGCCTTAACCGTGCACATCCGAAAAAGCATGATGCTTTTGTCCTTGACTTTATGAATAAGACAGAAGTAATTCAGTTTGCTTTTGCAGATTATTACCGGACGACTATACTAAGTGATGAGACCGATCCAAACAAGCTCCATGATCTGAAAGCAGACCTCGATAGTTATCAGGTATATACAGACATGGATATCGAAGAGCTTGTCACTCTCTACCTGGGAGGAGCAGACCGTGACAGGATTGATCCCGTTCTGGATGCCTGTGTGGCAATATACAAAGAAGATCTCGATGAGGACGGGCAGGTTGATTTCAAAAGCAAAGCAAAGGTATTCGTGAGGACATATGGATTCCTTGCAACAATCCTGCCATACACAAATGCAGGTTGGGAAAAACTCTCAATGTTCCTCAATTTCCTGATTCCAAAACTTCCAGCACCTGTGTCAGATGATCTCTCAAAAGGTATTCTTGAGACAATTGATATGGACAGTTACCGAGCTGAAAAACAGGCCGTTATGCAAATCCAGCTACCCGATCAGGACTCTGAGATCGAGCCTGTCCCTGCCAGTGGAGGGGGACGTAAACCTGAGCCTGAACTTGACAGACTATCAAATATCATCAGAACTTTCAATGACATGTTTGGCAATATCAAGTGGTCAAACGATGATCGTGTACAAAAAATGATTACAGAAGAGATCCCTGCACGTGTTCTGGCAGATCCTGCTTATCAGAATGCAAAGAAAAATTCAGATAAACAGAATGCACGTATTGAACATGATAAGGCACTCCGCAGAGTAATGACCGCAGTACTCAAAGACGATACTGAACTTTTTAAGCAATTTATGGATAATGAATCATTCAGAAAGTGGATGGCAGACACCGTTTTTGGACTTACTTATGAAGAGAAAGCAACAAGTACATAAATTAATAAAAATTGAATATAGAAGACGAGCAGAGTGAAGTAAAAAATATTTTTGAGTAATGACTTGATGTGAAAATTAGATTGACGTCATTAGAAGATGCAACAACACCATTAAATAATATTATGTCCATAAAAATTATACGGTGAGAGCCGTGGAAAACAAGTGCAATATATATATATTTTGGGAAGAACGGGGGTTTCCATATCAGCACTCTGTTTTAAAACCAAAATGTTTCTGTTAACACTAGAATATTTAGGTTAAATTCAGATTTTTTTCTTATTAAATTGGAGTATTTTGGTATATTATTTTGATATATTTTTAATTTTTTTTAATTAGCTATATGTAATCAGGATGGATACGGCCACGCCTAACTACAACCAGATACACCTGGGCAAACTTAAGTTATACAATTACGTTATACAAATGAAAATAAAAGACTCAGTGAGTAAACAAACATTGCCACATGGAATAAAGGCAGTGCCTTCATTGCCGCTTTTGCGATAGCTATTGCTTTCTCTTTTTCTTTTACCTCTCTTTCTCCCTCTTTTTCTTCTTTCCCTTTCCTTCCCCCTTCCTCTTCTCTTTCTTTTTCTCCTCTTTCTCTTTCTCCTTTTTCTTCTCCTTTTCCATGGATAATTATTAGATTTGCAATTAAAAGGATGATAAAACCAAATATTAAACCTGCCTGGCTTAACAATCCAAGAAAAGAGGCTAAAAATATAATTGTAATGCCGTTAAGAACTGTGCAGACTATAACCCAGATAACTGCTTTTTTAACTCCATAAAGCACTGGAATTGTCTTCATACCTCTGGCAAAATCGTTTTTTAGATCCGCAAGATCATTTACAACAAGATGCCCGATAGCATATGTGTACAAAAAGAGAAAGCAAATAAAGGCTGTAAAATCCGGCATTCCGGCAACAAGATAACCTGCAACCAAAAAAAGGGCTAGATCAGTCCGCCCTACAAGCTGGGCAACAGGAAATTTCTGATTTCGCTTCTTTACCTGATAAAAAACCTCTACTGTATAGCAATAAACCATGATTAGAATAACAAACAGAGAATGCGGAAAGGGAAGTAGAAGAGACAGAAAAAAGGCAGTTAATGCAAGCAGGACAAAAAGTATGAGTCCGTTTCTGGCTGGAATTAAACCCATAGCAACAGGTCGTGTTTTAAAAGGCCGCCAGTAATTTGTCATACTATTTTCAATATCTTTTGTGTCATAAAATCTGTCAACATAGTCGTTTAGAACCATTCCTGCTTCAAAACCAAAAAGACCAATGAGAGCGGCGATTATAAGATATGTCCATGAAAAAAAGCCATATGTTGTAAAAGCAAGCATTGTTCCGGAACAGAAAAGCAAAGGCCAGATTATTGCAAAATGCAGTCTTAAAAGATCACTATATGCACG
>NZ_JBSREC010000125.1:0-5520 GCF_055145805.1 Methanomicrobium sp.
TTCACCGATATACTTTCATTTGAGGTGGAATTAAAAATGGCAAATGATCTACCAATTGCAGCAGTCGTAAGGATTGCAAAAAAGCACGGAGCAGAGAGAGTAGGCAGCGATGCTGCCCAGGCAATAGTTGACGCAGCAGAGTCTTACATTGCAAACCTCACAAAAGAGGCAAGCAAGTACGCACTTCACGCTGGAAGAAAGACTATCAAAAAGGAAGATGTTGACATGGCAGTAAATGCCTGAATTCTTTTCCTTTTCTGATATCAAAAACAAAAACAGCCGTAATTCAATTTTAAACAGAACTGTTATCACAGGTCTGAAAACCGATTATTAAAAGTCACGAAACTGATAATCATTTTCAGTTAAAAAAGTAGAAAAAGAAATTCTGCCGGCTTATGGCAGATATTTTATTGAATAATCCTAAAGAGTTCCTTTTGTACTTGGAATGCCTTTATCCGGGTCAACACGTGACGCAATCCTTAGAGATACACCAAATGCCTTGAAAAGTGCCTCACACATATGATGATCATTTCTTCCCGAAAATGAGATATTTGCGTTTATCTTTGCATTTGAACACAGGCTGTAGAAGAAATGCTCTATCAAATCTCCGGGAACAGGAAGGCCTCCTGAGAATTCACCGTCCATTACAAGATAAGGACGTCCGCCGAGGTCAAGTGTGACATATGCTATCGCCTCATCCATGGGAACAGCCATATGCGAGAACCTTTCAATGCCCTTTTTGTCACCTAAAGCTCCGTATATCGCCTGACCAAGAACAATTCCTATATCCTCCACCGTGTGGTGGCAGTCGACATCAAGATCGCCCGCTGCCTCAACATTCAGATCAAAACCGCCATGCCTTCCCATTGCATCAAGCATATGATCCAAAAACGGAATCTTTGTGTCTGCCTTAACGTTTCCCGAGCCGTCAAGACTGATTCCTACACTAACCCGGGTCTCTTTTGTCTCCCTTACAACTTCAAAATATCTCATCTGCATAACTCCAGTGTATCCTTTAGGGCTATTTTGCCGCTGTACAGCGCAGAACCCAGCACTATACCATCAACACCTATGCTTTTTAGTGTTGCGACGTCTGAAGCACAGGAGATGCCCCCTGCGGCTATCACAGGAACAGACGTACTCTCAACAAGTTTTCTTACAGGGCCTGCATCAATCCCGTTCTGCAGACCTTCCACATCAACATTTGTAAAAAGAAGGGCGCCGGCACCAAGAGATTCAAATTTCTCAGCCCATTCGATATAGTCTCCGGCGGACTGCTTCCATCCCCTGACAACAACCTGTCCGTCTTTTGCATCGACTCCGGCAACTATTGCATCTTTTCCGAATTCATCAGACAATATACTCACGGATTCAGGCTTATCTATTGCAAGTGTGCCCAGAATTACCCTGTCAACACCGGTATTAAGCCATGCCCGTGCATCATCTGCGCTTCTGATTCCGCCGCCAAGCTGAACAAAAACACCGGTCTCTGCAATCAGTTCCCTAATCAGTCCGGCATTTTTGCCGCTGCCACCAAATGCTCCGTCAAGATTTATCACATGAAGGGCATCAGCACCCTCATCTATCCACCTCTCTGCACATTTGAGGGGGCTTCCATATACTGTTGCATCCTCACGCTTTCCCTGGACAAGCTGAACACACCTGCCCCCGAGAATGTCAACTGCGGGAAATACTCTCATACACTCTACCTTATCATTCTCTCAATAGGAACTACAAGGATCTCTTTTGCACCGGCATGCTTTAAAGTGCTTACAAGAGAGTAGAGATGCTCTTCACTTACCACTGCATGGACTGCGAGCATGTTCTCATCTGATACGACATCCATCACAGTAGGACCTGACAGACCTGGCAGAACAGCTCTCACATCATCGAGATTTTTGCGTTCAACATTCATCATAAGATAACGCTGCCCGCGGGCACGGATTACGCTCTCTATTGCAGTACAGAACTCGTCAATCTTTCCGGAAAAAAATTCCCCGACATTGGGATTTCCAATAAGAATAGTGGTTGATTTTAAGATCTCATCTACAATTCTCAAATTATTGGTTGCAAGAGTTGTTCCCGAACTTGTCAGATCAACTATCGCGTCCGCAATCCCGAGATATGGCGCTGCCTCACAGGCACCTCCGACAGGAACAAGTGAAACCGAAACACCGAGATTTCCAAAGTATCTTTTGCATACACCCGGAAATTCAGTTGCAACCCTCATTCCCTCAAGCTGTTTCGGGTTCTGTATATCGGAATCGTCCTGGACTGCAAGAACCAGTTTTGCCATCCCTGATTTTAGATCCAGAAGTTCTGTTACTTCTGATCCTCTTTCAAGAACCATGTCCCGCCCGGTAATGCCTATATCGGCAGCACCGTTTGCGACATACTCGGGGATATCAACAGGTCTTGCAAACAAAACCTCAATTTCCGGATCAGATGTCTTTGTAATGAGTTTTCTTGTTCTGCTGTTCTCAAGTTTTAAACCGCCCGCCTCAACAAGTTCTATGATGGGATCGGCAATCCGGCCCTTGTTGGGTATAGCAAGCCGCAGAACATTTCTTTTTATTGTATTCCGGGTCATTCAATCAAAAAGTATTGTTTTTTAGAAGGTATTTAATTCACCGCGTATGACCCTCTGGGTAATCTCGGTGATATTCTCAAGGGAGTCATCAATTATAGCGTAAATCTCCTTCTCCATTGAAGTTTCGTCATTTGTTCCGTTTGAGATATACTGGGCACTTGCAACAAGAGGCTGATCAACCGGCTTTCCAATCTGTGAGAGGAGGCGGACGTATAGATCATCTATTCCGTCAATTTCTTTAACACATTTCTGTGCAATCTCGGTTGAGAGGAGGTTGTATATCTTTCCAATATGATTAATCGGATTCTTTCCGCTTGTAGCCTCCATACTCATCGGACGCTGTGGCGTAATAAGGCCGTTGCAGCGATTTCCACGACCAACACTGCCATCATCTCCCATCTCTGCGGATGTTCCGGTGACAGTTAAAAAGATACTGTTCTGATCAACTCTGTCCCCTGTATTAATGAAAACATTGACCTTCCGGCCTGTTGATGCAGATGCAACTTTTAATACATCCTCTTTTATGAACTCAACCGCTTCAAGATAATCTCCCATATCAGAGCAGAAACGGTCTACCATAGGGACACATAGTGTCAGGTCTATTGCGTCATCCTGTCGGAGTCCCATTATTTTGATGTCTGTCCCGATAACAGGATGTTTTGGTCTTACATTATTGTCGATGTGATCGGAAACACCAAGGATTATGCTCTCAAGGTCGCTGAACGGAGCATGTCCTATACCAAAAGAGGTGTCATTGGCGTGTGGAACAGTATTTCCTCCGCATGCCTTGAAAACATCACGGAGATCTGATGAACCTACACCCATCCTGCAGTCAACAATGATGTCATGATCCATATTTAAAAACTGAAGTGTTTCTTTTAAGTATTTTCTTGCCGCTTCCAGTGCGATGGAATCTGTAGGGATTGTAATACCTTCATAATTCTTTGTTGCCCTGCCTGTAAGAAGAGCATAAATCGGCCTTGTAACGGTTCCTCCACCGAACTTGGGGAGGGACTCTCCTGCGACAATTTCTCCCTGATCTGTGTTGTGGTGAAGGACTGCATCGCACTCCTCAAGGTAAGCCTTTGAAAGAGCTCTTGATACTGACTCTGCAATACCATCAGCAAGACTGTCGGGATGACCGATACACTTTCTTTCTACGATCTCTGTACGCTGCTTTTCAATAGGTGTCTGAAGGATATTTTCTATCCCGATATTTCTAACCATTTATTCCTCATTCTCCGAAAAATATTATTATTAGTAGTGGTATTTTATACATTAAAATATTACCATAAGACACATCCATTATCTGATTTGTAAAAAAAAATGTCTTAAATTAGCCTGAATACCAATAAAACAAATATTTGCCAAATTAAAAATATTGTCGTTTTTAAAAAAAGGCAGGAGTGTTATGAGAATTATTCTACCATCTGACTCTTACATCAGAGCGGATAGTCTGAACACATTTCCCGTCACGGAATATCCTTACAACTCCGCCTGATTCAGATACAGTCACACCTATTACAGGAAGGTCAAGAGTTATTGCCGCTGCTGCCAGATGCCTTCCGCCCATTCCGCCGGGAAGTTTTATAGAGCCCGTGTTTATGTTTAAGTATCTTCCCGCTGCAACGATTTTTCCCTCGTTGTCAACGACAAAGACACCATCCAGCTGGGAGAATTCTTTTACACTCTCCCAGTTATCCTCATTTTTGATATCACAGTCTTCAGGAGGCTGACCTTTATACGGGTTTATTATTGCCTGATGAGAATTTTTCAATATATCATCAGAATTACCGATTATAAAGGCTGTCCCAATCTTTCTGCCTTCCCGCCCTTCGATCGCAATATTAATTGCAAGTCTTAAAACGGCAGACATAACATCACGGTTTGCAATCCCGTCATAATCCCTGACATTTATAAATCCGGGACCTTCGATTATGTCATAAATGAGAATTGCATAAGGAAAAACTCCGACAACCTGCCCTTCCTCATAGTTTTTGGAAAGATAAATCTGAACTGCCGCATCGTGCAGATGCTTTTCGGAGATCTCAAGGATATCATGCATTGTGAGATCCTTTAAGACATCAAGCTGGAGATCCTCAACCCAGATAACAGGGATCTCTGACTGAAACGGAATTGGGTTTATGAATGAGACAATAGCTCTCGCTCCTATGCTGCATGCAATCTCCAAAGCCTTTTGCATCATCAGTCCGGGGTCGGCAGATACCATTAAATTAACATCATACCCGCTTATTTAAAGCATTTCCTGTAAAAGACGTGGAATATCAGATGGTTTTTTGGCTACAGTGACTCCCATCGACTCAAGGCGCCTTATCTTTGAACCTGCATCTCCCTCACCGCCTGCAACGATTGCACCGGCATGACCCATGCGTTTTTCAGGAGGTGCGGAGACACCCGCAATGTAGGTTACAATCGGAAGATCAGTAAATTCTGCACCCTCCTCTTCCAGGTTCCCGCCAACTTCGCCGATTAAAACAACCGCTTTCGTCTGCGAATCATCCTCAAATCTTTCCAGAACATCGACAAACGTCTGCCCTATAATTGGATCACCGCCAATTCCGGCAATAGTGCTCTGGCCGATTCCTGCCCGCGTCAGCTCATTTACAACCTCATATGTCAGAGTCCCGCTTCTTGAGACAACTCCCACATTTCCGGGTACCGATAAATGTGCAGGCATAATTCCAAGTTTTAACTCTCCGGGTGAGAGTGTTCCGGGGCAGTTCGGCCCGATTACGCTGCATCCTTCAAGTCGTGCATATGATATTGCCTTCATCGCGTCATGGACAGGTATATGCTCGGTTATTGCAACTACAAGCTCAAGTCCGTTGTATGCGGCTTCCATAATTGAGTCACCCGCAGCACCGCCCGGGACAAACAGAACACCTGCAGTTGCATCATGCTCTAAAAGT
>NZ_JBSREC010000126.1:0-8520 GCF_055145805.1 Methanomicrobium sp.
TATTGTCTTCTGAAAGAAATGAGCAGGAAACCAAATGCAATGAGGCAGGATATTGTGGCAATCGGGAAAAAATATCCTGATTGCGTAGGAACCTGTGTTGCCTGGGATTCAAAGAAAACCGCCGCATCACTACTCACAGTAATTGAAGAAGCGCCGTCGGTGTACAGTGTTACATATCCGCTGTCTGAAATATCAGATGGATATACCTTAACATAAACAATGCCTCCTGTTACCGGTATTGTAAAGGATTCTGCTCTGTTGTCTGTAAACTGATTGACTGTAATAACTGCTCCGCTCTCATCTGCATATTTTAAAATCCAGTTATGTCCTTCTGATGTATCTACCTTAAGAGTCCCCGGATTTGTTATGATCGTAAAATATGCAGGATCACTATTGGAGGCAAAAGACTGTGCAGCCATGATCTTTCCAGACAGGGAAGGTGTGGTTTCTGTACCGGATGATGTAGTCTGGACAGGCGTCTGCCCTGTTTTTACCGAATTGAATTTTTGATGCCTGATAAGGCCATTGTTGTCATAGAATGATACATAATATGTACCGGGGCCTGTGATCTCTACATTTTTGTTAAACTCTCCTTTTGAGTTGGTCGAAATCCATTCGCGTGGTAGTATTATCTCTTCTTCATTTTCAACCATTATTTCGACTCCAAGATTCCCGCGTGTTGTGCTTTTCCCTGCAACTGACAGATAACCATTGTAATCCTGTGTCAAAGGTGATGTGATTACAATCTCTCCTGTTCTGTCAATTATTTCAAAACTTCTGTAACTTGTTGCACTTGAACCAAGACTGACCTCACTTGTTGCCGGAATTTCAAATTTGTAAGTGCCTGGTGTAAGGCCGTCTGTTTCAAATTTAACAGACCATGAACCGTCGGACTGAATTGTAAATGACTTCCTGGATATTTCCTGGATTGAATTTTTCTGGCTGTACAGGACGATTGTCATTGTGATTCCGGGATTTATGGTGCTGGTCCCCTGAATCACAATGGTGTCGCCAAGATTGACCTGGTACGGTACATCAAAATTGATGATATATGCATTTGCCCCACATACCATTGTCAACAGTAAGATAAGCATGCATGCGATCTTTTTCATATCTACAGGATCAACCACTATAACATTAATGATATCTGAACAAACTGAAAAACCTCTTGCATGCTGGATGAGCAAAGAAGAGTATGGCGGAGAGATAATTGAATGTCTGACTGTAATATTTAAATCAGGAGGCTGTACCTGGAACCGCTGCAAGATGTGCGGATATAAAAGCGAAAGGTATCACAAATTGGCTGCAGAAGAGCTTTCTGCAAGAATCAAACAGCAGCTGTTTTGGGTTTTAGGAGAATTTCGACCTGATAGTTATCAGATGGTCAAAATTTTTACTTCAGGAAGTTTCTTTGACTCAAAAGAGGTGCCTTCAGATGCACGAAATGCCATAGGTGGGGCATTTAAAGGTAAAATTGTGATTGCTGAATCAAGAACCGAGTATGTCAAAAATGACATAGTTTCGGATTTTATTGGAATTATTGATAATAATTCCTGGGAAAAGCCCTTTTACGTTGCAATGGGTCTTGAAACCACAAATGATTATATCCGGGAAAAATGTATTGATAAAGGTCATACCTTTGATGATTTTAAGGATGCAGTAAGGGAGGGCAGAGATGCCGGTGCCGGAATTAAAACATACCTCATGATGAAGCCGCCATATCTTACTGAATCAGAAGGTCTTATGGATATGCAGAAATCAATAAGAGAATCCGCGCCGTACTCAGATATTATTTCAATGAACCTTTGCACCGTGCAGAACAGAACCGAGGTTGAAAGGTTGTGGAAGCAGAAGGCATACAGGCCTCCATATCTCTGGAGTGTTCTTCAGGTTTTAATTGATTCGGATATGCATGTTCACTGCGATCCTGTTGGCGGAGGAAAGAGAAGAGGCCCTCATAACTGCGGTAAGTGTGACTGGGATATTGTTGATGCCATTAAAGATTATTCACTTACAAACGACAAGGATTTGCTTAAGGTCTATTTTGATAAGGGATGTGAATGCATGGAGGAATGGCGCTATGTGTTAAAAGAGGAAAAGCCGTTCTGCATGCCTCTTACCGAATAAAATTATTTTTTTATTCATCTGACTTCAGATGTTTTGCAAGGAGCGGGAGAAAAGCTCCTGCATCGCTTACAACACCTATTGCCTGTGAAGAACCTCTGTCATTTAGTTTTGTTACTGATGCAGGGTTTATATCAACACAAATTGTTTTGACATATGAAGGAAGGCAGTTTCCGACAGCAACCGAATGAAGAAGTGTTCCTATCATAATTACCATGTCAAGCCCGTGCAGATTCTTTCTCATTTCTTCCTGTGCAGCCATAACATCAGTTATTACATCAGGTAATGGCCCGTCATCGCGAATAGAGCCTGCAAGAACAAATGGGATATTATTTTTTACACATTCATACATAATTCCTTTTTTTATGATTCCTGTTTCAACTGCCTGTTTAATTGAACCTGCCCGGATAACCTCACTTATTGCTGTTATATGATTCTTATGACCGCCCACTGCAATAGTGCCTGTATCAAGGTTCATTCCGAGAGATGTGCCAAAAAGGTTATATTCGATATCATGTGTTGCAAGTGCATTGCCGGCGAATAAGACGTCGATATACCCGTTTCGTATTATTTCCGCAAGTGCAGGGGCGGCCCTTGTGTGAATTATTGCAGGCCCTCCGACTATTCCTATTTTCCCGCCGTTATCTTTTATCTCCTTCATTTCGCGGGCGATCTTTTTTATGATGGTCTCACTGGGTCTTTCTGAAGAGACAGTATTTTGCATGAATTCAAACTGGTTGACTTTTCTTGATCTCTCCGGCGGGACAACTCTGACACCTCTTTCACCTATTACGATAAGGTCTCCCTTCTTTATTTTTGCAAGAGGTGTGCAGGAGGCGCTTAGGGAATCCTTATCAATAACGATATGGCAGTCCATCTCGATATTTTCGACAGGAATCCATTTATCTTCATTTTTAACAAATGTCGGGTGGTTTGTTGTTGAATAAAAACCTTTGGGAAGGATTCTGTCTCCTTCGGCCTCTTCAAGTTTTATATTTTCCACTTCAGGCAGTCTTGCACCGAGACGGTGAAGTTCACTGAGAATATTTTCAAGCTCTTCCTCATCCGCTGCGCTGATTATGAGCTTTGCATAACTGATATCCTGTTTTTTCTTTCCTATATCAAAGGTGGTAATTTCAAAATTGCCGCCCATATCCAGAACTTTGTCAAAAATACGGGTCATAATTCCTGAATCGATAATATGACCTTCAAGTTCAATCTCACGGGACGTTTCCATATTCTTATTATATGATCTGTAAACTATTATTTTTTTGCCATATTTTTAGAAAAAATAGCTAAAATATAGATGCTTTATAAAGAATTACTGATGATTTTAGTATTTTGTTGTAGAATTTGTTAAAATCAGGTTGAAATTCAATTTAATAAATATTATTGTCTTAATATTCTGATTCCTGTGGTTTTAGAAATTCCTAAAAAAATTTTCGGCGTTTTTTAGTTCTTCCCTTGTATTTACGTTGAATGTAAGACATGGTTCATTTAAAAGAACTTTGAGTTCTTCCTGTTCATTGCATATATTTGCACCGTTTAATATATTCAGGCCTACAGGGCATGCAACAATATCTTCAATTTCTTCTGAATAGCTGCATTTACAGTTGTTTTTGGAAAAAAGGTTCTCCGGTACCCATACTGAGCATGCCTCCTTTCCAGATTTACGGTGAAGGTCAATTGTTTTATCAATGATATCTTTGTTGATTCCGGGAAGATCTGAGACGCATGAAAAAAAAGGTGCCTGTTCTCCGGTTTCCAGTATGCATTCGATTAAATCTTCGACATAACCTGTTCCATCTGACTGATATGTTTCAATTCCGTTTGCCCTGCACCAGTTTTTTGTCATAGGAACTTTTGGCGTAACAACAACCAGAATGCTGCACCCTGCATCTTCAAAAGCGGATATCACATAAGAAAGCATGGGTTTTTCTGCCAGAGTTACAAGGGGTTTTTCTCCAAGATTCAGTCTTGTCCCAAGACCTCCGGCCATTATTAGTGACAGCACCTGATTAAAGCCTCCACAAGATATTCATTTTCATCTCTTGTTCTGACTGCGACTCTTATTGATTCCTTCAGACCAAATGACGAACAATCTCTGACAAAAATTCCGTGCTTTAACATATTTTTTGTAAATCTGCCGGAATCCTGGCCGATATTGAGAAGAATAAAATTGGTAGGGGATAAAACGTAGTCAATTCCTATCTCTTTGAATTTACTATAGAGCCATTCTCTTTCTGTTCTTATGAGCTGGCGGGATTTTTCAAGTTTGTCATAATTTTTCAATGCCAAAAGAGCAAAATTTTCTGCAAAACCGTTAAGTGTCCATGGTGGCCTGATGACTTCCATTTTTTCAATAAGCTCCGGGTCGCCGAAACCAAATCCAATTCTGAGGCCCGGGACTGAGAAGCATTTTGTAAGAGATCTGCTTACAAAGACATTTGGAAAACCTTTTCCTATAAGTGTCCCGGCACCATCGGAAAGTTCATTAAATGCCTCATCGATAAAAAGCCTGATTCCTGAAGACTCTTCTTTTATAGCTAATTCAGCTAATTCTTTAAATGAAAGAAGTCTTCCTGTTGGATTATTCGGGTTGCATATGACATGCACCTTCACATTTTTGTTGTTTTCATAGGTACATTCTGCTCCTGCAAGTCTGGCCGAAAGAGAATATTCGCCGAATGTGTGCGGGTCGGTTCTGACTTGATCACCTTTACTGGCTGTAGCATAAAAAAAAGATCTGATAACTTCAATTGAACCATTTCCAATACAGACTTCCTCTTTTTTACACCCGAATTTACGCGCAACTGAATCTTTTAGATTATGGTAGGAATCATCCGGGTATGAAGAGATCATGTCCTGACTTGGCTTCCAGCCTAAATCCGGAGGATATGGATTTAAATTGGCACTAAAGTCGATTATGTGTGTGCAATCTCCGCTATTGCAAAGCTGTGATGCTCCTCCATGCTTCACTTTATCCAAAAACCCATATTCCAAAAGATAATCTCTCCTTTTCAAATTTAGTTGAATTTAGTGGAATAAAAGAATTTGGGAGTGAGTTTCCGCCTCAGAAAGCAAATGTATATATACTTATAGATATTATCATTGGTTGTCTGAAAGCAAAAGTCTGACAAAGAGTTGCTTCTTGTCAGACATATGACAGACGCTAGTCAGTCAAATGTCGGACACGTGGTTTCAATGATGGAAAGAGTTACAATCAGATTGCCCCCTCAGCAGGTTGCAATGCTTGAAAAACTGGTGGATGCAGGAGAATTTCCTAACGTATCTGAGGCAATTAGGTATGGTGTTAGAGAACTCATTGGAAAACACGCAAACCGGGTAATTAGAGACAGCGAACAGATCTCATTTGAGATGTAATGATTGCAATTAAAAGGAGTGTAAAATTACATCGATTAAAAAGTCCGGGTGTCTAATTCAAATTTAAAAGAGGTCTTAAAGGAGGTTTATTGGATGCAATCTATAATTAACGAGGCATTAAAGCACACAGAATATGAACAGGGAATGAAAAAATCCGGCGTAATCGGTGATGAGGATTTCATTGGTCAGCCAAGAATAGTCATTGTCGGATGCGGGGGAGCTGGAAACAACACTGTCAACCGCTTATACCATATGAAGGTAAAAGGGGCAGAAACAATTGCTGTCAATACAGACAAGCAGCATCTTGAGATGATTCAGGCTGATAAGAGGGTTCTTGTAGGTAAATCATTAACAAAGGGTCTTGGTGCAGGAGGTTTTCCTGATGTTGGAAAGCGTGCGGCAGAGATGGCAAGAACAACTCTTGAAGGTCTGCTGCAGGATGCAGATCTGGTCTTCATCACTGCAGGCATGGGTGGAGGAACAGGTACTGGTGTGGCACCTGTGGTTGCGCAGATTGCAAAGGAGCAGGGCGCAATTGTTGTCGGAATGGTAAGTTATCCTTTCCAGGTAGAAAAAGCACGCCTCATACGTGCAGAAGAAGGTCTGGAAGCACTTTCCAATGCCGCAGATTCGGTTATAGTACTTGACAACAACCGTTTGATGACTTTTGTACCAAATCTGCCACTGGGTCAGGCTTTTTCAGTTATGGATCAGTTAATAGCTGAAACTGTAAAAGGAATATCAGAAACCATCACAGAACCGTCACTTATAAACATTGATTATGCTGACGTTCGTGCAATAATGAGCAAGGGTGGCGTTGCTGTTATGCTTGTCGGAGAAAGCAAGCAGCAGAACAAATCTGAGAGTGTCGTTCACGAGTGTCTTAACCATCCACTTCTTGACATTGATTACCGGGGTGCAACAGGCAGTCTTATTCATATAACGGGAGGAAGTGACCTGACCCTTTCAGATGCAGAGGAGATTGCAAGTTCACTGACATATGAACTTGATCCTCATGCGGATGTAATCTGGGGTGCACGTATCAACAGCGAATTTGAAGGAAAAGTCAGAGTAATGGCTATCATGACGGGTGTAAAAAGTGCCCAGGTTATGGGACACAGCAGCCCTGCTATGTCAAGATCAGAAATTGCACAGGGTCCGTTTGAGAGAAGAGGTTCTAATTCACATGCTATGAGTTCCTCCGGAAGAAGAGCTGCTGTAGAGCAGACAAGTGGCGGATTAATTGATTTCATTCGTTAAAAATGCCAATTAAAAAAAATTCCATAACTCCGCAAAAAATATTTTTTTTGCAGGTATGTCATTAAATCATGAAAAAATTAAAACCACTAAAATTTCCGGCAATTTTCAATCGATGAGATTTTTTTAGTTTTTAACTTGTAGATCTCGTACGAAACTCTTATTTAATATAAGGACTCTAATTTATAGAAATCATTGTGCAGTCCATGAAAGAGTGTGCAAATAACTTATACAGAGCATTAAATTTTTATGATGCTTGTTATGGAATCGGGAGTCGAACAAAAGACGAACAGCCAGAAGAATACGGATATCAAAGTTTTGGTTTGATAGCCGGAATGAGATCTTTTGTTTCGTAATTTTCATTATCCTTGATCATCCAAAAGATGTTATTTGTAAAATTCTTTTGTTTTAAGGCTGCCTTGTTTATTACTATAGGTATGTGTTGAGCATGTTGAGCGAATTGATAGAAAAAAGAAAAGTTGTTCTCCAGCAGTCGGAGGAACATAAAGAAAAACGAAATGAACTGAATGCACTTGCAAGCGCACAGGCACGCGAGCGAAACCAGCTTAATGCCCAGACACGCGAGTTTGTTGATGAGGCACAGAAGGATAAAGATCTTCGTGACAAATCAAATAATGATGTTCACCGGTTAAAGGCTGAGAGAAATGTCTTTAATGATAAGGCAAATGCACTTTTTGAAGATATTGACGCTTTTAAAAAAGAGCACGGTGCAATTAGCAACAATCGCGGTATAAAAGAACTTCAGAAGCAGATCGAACACCTTGAGATGGAACAGCAGACCAGGGTGATGAATGCAGAAAAAGAACGCGAGTTAATTGAAAAAATAAAGCAGTTCAGACTTTCTATTAGGGAACAGGAAGATGAACTGGAACAGAATAAGGAAATTCATGCTAAACTTCAGGAGGCACGTGAATTTCGTAAAAGTGCATCCGATCTTCATGCCCAGGTAACTGAAGCTGCAGAACTTGCGCAGAAATATCATGATTTGATGGTTGAATGCTATCGCAAGGCAGACAAATCACGCGAGGCAGCAGATGAAGCCCACAAGAAATTTGTAGAAGCTCAGGAAGCAGCAGATGCTGAACATAACAGTTTCATTGGATGCCAAAAAGAAATACGTGACTATGACAAGGTAATTGGCGGTCTTCGTAAGAAAACCAAAAAGACAAAAGTCACTAAAGAGCAAAAAGCAGTACGCAAGGAAGCAGAACAGGTATTCCAGCAGTTTAGAGCCGGTGAAAAACTTACGACTGATGATATTTTACTCCTTCAGCGTTCAAAACTTATTTAAAATCTTTATATTTTATTTTTAGGCAATTTTTTATACATACAAAATGAATTTTATTTAGATGCCAGATGTTAAGACACTAATATTATGTGTCGATCGTGACGACGATATTGGTTTTAAGGCAAATATCAACGAACCGGTTTTGGGAAGAGACAATTGTCTTGATGCTGCAAATAAACTAGCTCTTGCCGATCCTGAGGATTCAGATGTTAATGCCATATTTCAGGGCTTAAAAACATTTGACGAGCTGAAAGCCAAAGGTGAAGATGTATATATTTCAGTTATCGGAGGAAGCTGTTCAAACGAAATAGAGGGCGACAGAAGGATTTCATATGAGCTTGGCAAAATAGTGTGGGGTAATGAAATAAATGAATGTATACTTGTTACAGACGGTGCAGAAGATGAATTTGTTCTTCCAATAATACAGTCTGTTGTTGATGTAAAAA
>NZ_JBSREC010000127.1:0-8773 GCF_055145805.1 Methanomicrobium sp.
TTTATCTGCGATCTTTGTGGAAAACCTGACTCTCTTTCACATTATGAATATGTAACCCCTATTGAGGAGATTGTGAAATCCTCGGGAAGAGAGTTTAGAATAGTTCATTATACTGATCTGGCCGAAAATGATCTTAAAGATGCAGAAGCCCTTATTCTCTGTGGAACTGCACTTATTGACAATAATTTTTCAGAGGATATGGATAGATTTGGGTTTATCAAAAATTATAATATTCCTGTTCTTGGTGTATGTGCCGGTGTTCAGGTAATTGCAAAAATATTCGGCGGGAAAATTATCCCTGATAAAAAAATCGGAATGACAAAGGTTGTAAAAATAAGGGATGATCCTTTATTTAAGAATAATTCCGCATTTGAGGCATATGAGCTTCATACAAATTCTTTCGAAATCCCTGAGGAATTTATAATTTTAGCTGAATCTGAATCAGGAGTCCAGGCAATAAAACATGGAAAAAAGAATATTTATGGTGTTGTTTTTCATCCTGAAGTCAGAAATGAATGGGTTGTTTTAAATTTTTTAGAGATTGCCGGGTGCTAAAGATTTTCCATTTTTTCTTTTTAGAAAACCTGTTTTTATCTGTGAAAAAGATTATTTTTTCGGTATTGATTTCTGGTTCACTTATTTTACAATTAAAACCGGGCATTTTGCATTATGAGTTACTTTCTGACTTACACTTCCCAGAAAAACTCCTTTTATTGTGCCAAGGCCGCGACTTCCAATAACAATCAGGGCTGCCGTCTCTTTCTCGGCTATCTCAATTATTTCAGCCGCAGGTTCTCCTATTGCAACCTTTAATGTATATGGAATACCGGCATTTTCCAGAATCTCAATAGTATCTTTTATCTGTGATTTTGCATCCTCTTCAAGTATGGAATGCACATCAAAATTTGCCTTTGCCATCCTTGACTGTGAAGGCGGGTTATTTACAATATATACCAAAATTATGTGGGATGACAATTCCCCTGCAAGAGAGGTTGCCTCGCCTGCTGCACGTCTTGCATTTTCCGAACCATCAGTTGCAAGTAGAATTTTTTTAAACATGAATATTATTGCTCCGGTGAAATCTGTTGTAACCTTAAAATTAATCCAGCTCTCTGAATTACTGCTAAAGTTTAATTTAACCTGTATAAAGAAATTACTTTGTGATATATTAATTGAAAAAAAAGGCATGATAAAAAAATGAGCCCTTCTTTCTGCATTATCTTTGATGTATTTTTTTTAATCTGCGGTATTTTTAACTGTTTTCGTGACGATTATTACTGACATAAAAGAAAACAACTGAAATGAGATGTTTTAAATGTCTCTTGGCCTGTTTTGATATTTTAAACCGATTCTCAGTAATATAGATATCAAAATTAAAGATTAAATATCCTGTAAAATCCGGTTAAACCGGAGATAAAAATTAATTTAATTAAATGGGTGAAAAATTCCTTGAACGCGCAAAAGATTAGAGATGAATGGTTCTCAAATATAAAGGGCGATGTGCTGGCCGGAATGACTGTAGCACTTGCGCTGATTCCTGAAGCAATCGCATTTTCAATCATTGCCGGCGTTGATCCGATGGTCGGCCTTTATGCCTCGTTCTGTATTGCAGTTGTAATATCCATCGCAGGAGGAAGGCCGGGCATGATATCGGCAGCAACGGGTTCGATGGCGCTTATCATGGTTGTTCTGGTTCGGGATTTTGGACTTGAATATCTCCTTGCAGCAACTGTTCTCACCGGAATTATCCAGTTGGGCTTAGGTCTTCTAAAAGTCGGGCGTTTTATTTCATTCATCCCGTATTCGGTAGTTCTTGGATTTGTAAATTCTCTTGCGATTCTGATATTTCTTGCCCAGATTCCGTTTTTATTTGGTGCCCCGCCTGTTGTTTATGTGATGGCTGTAGCAACAGTTGGAATCATATGGTTTTTGCCCCGCTTTACAAAGGCTGTGCCTGCACCTCTCATTGCTATTATTGTCATGACTGCAATAGCAATAGGTGCGGGACTAAGTGTTCTGACAGTTGGCGATTTAGGCACAATTACAAAATCACTTCCTTTATTTCATCTTCCAATGGTGCCTTTAAGCATTGAAACGCTGCTTATAATTCTTCCTTATTCTGCAACACTTGTAATAGTGGGACTTTTGGAATCACTTTTGACAGCATCAATTATTGATGAGATGACTGATACCAAAAGTGATAAAGACCGGGAAGTTAAGGGACAGGGTATTGCAAACTTTATCACAGGTTTTTTTGGAGGTATGGCCGGCTGTGCAATGATTGGTCAGTCTGTTATTAATGTGACCTGTGGGGGGAAGGGCAGACTTTCTTCAATGACTGCCGGACTATTTTTGATATTTCTGATAATTGTTCTGGGTGATCTGGTGGCACAGATTCCTATGGCGGCACTGGTCGGTGTTATGGTGATGGTCGCATACGGGACATTTGAATGGCAGTCAGTCAGGGATCTCTCCAAAATACCAAAAAGCGATGCATTTGTTATGCTTGCAACAATAGCCATTGTTGTTTATACTCATGATCTTGCAAAGGGTGTTTTAGCCGGTGTTGTGCTTGCCGCCCTTGCAATTGTGTGGAAAATGTCAGTTATTTCAGTATCGGGCAGTAATCGGGAAGATGGAGTTAAAGTTTATACTGTCAAGGGGCAGTTGTTCTTTGGAACAATGGCGGCATTCATTGACCTTTTTGATTACACAGGTGATCCCGCGAAAATTGAGATAGACTTTAGAAATTCCCATATATGGGATCATTCAGCAGTTGAGGCAATTGCACGTGTTATAGACAAATATCAGCAGGAAAAAAAGTCGGTTTATGTTATTGGTCTCAATACTGAAAGTCAGGAAACGCTAAATAAGGGATTTTCCTGAAAAATATCTGACTGGAAAGTTATATTGCTATTTAGTTCTATCTAAAATTTTTTGGAAGATTTGTAATTGATTTGATTATAGAATCAGGTATGATTCCCGATTTAGAAACATTTTCTTCTCTGTATTTTCCTGTTTTTACAAGAGCATCTTTGATTACTATATTTTTTGTACCTCTCACATAATATGCTTAAAAAATATTGAAAATCCGGTTAAAAAGAAAATCCTTTCAATTAAAAATAATTTTATTATTCCTAAACATTCATTTCCATGCTTTTTGTTGAACCCGAATGTTTATAATCTGATATTTTATTAATAGCTATAGTTGCTTTTTTCCTTACTTCCATATTTTCATCTAATAGGGAGTCTCTTAAAGCCGGCAATGATTTCTCATCTTTTATTTTTGCAAGAGCTTCAGCTGCATAACAGCGAATGACAGGATTCTCATCGTAAAGAGCTTCTATTATAGTATTTAGATCCGGTTTATATCCTGCTTTTATCAGAGCTCTTATGCCGTATGGGATAAACCACCTGTGAGTTTTTAATGACTCATCAATTGCTTTTAAAGTGTCAGTATCAGTAATTGATGACATACTCTCTTTAACAGATTCACGAATAAACCATCTCTCATTTTTAAGAAGAGATATCAGCTCATTTATATCTTCAGGTTTTAACGATGAACCTATTTCCGAAAAACCTTCACACCTTAATTTCCAGCTTTCATCTTTTATCTTTCCGATTATTAATTCACATTTGCTCATTTTTACCTCCGAATTTAGAACTACTGGTAAAAAGATCAGGGAATTTTTGCTGTCTGAAGTAATAGTCTGGAGAAAAATTCAGGTAATTTTCCCTGAACTTTTTTCGTGACTGGTGTTTTTGAAATTTCTTATCTTCTCTGGCCTTTTCAATCAGTATTCAGTTTTGTCTAACCTCAATACACTTCTCCACATTGTAAAAGAAGATTTTCCCGTCACCATTTTTACCTGTATAGGCATTCTGTTTGATAATCTCTGTAACTTCATCAATATCTTTTTCGGGAATAACCATTTCAATCTTAATCTTTGGAATAAGATTTACTATCATTTCCTTGCCGCGAAACTGAAGTGAAATCCCTCTCTGGGCACCCCGGCCGCGAACATCAGTCACTGTCATTGCATGATACCCTTTTTCCAGAAGGGCATCAGAGATTTTTTCAAACTTTTCAGGACGAATAATTGCTTCGATCTTTTTCATGTATAACCACTCCTTAAATATAGGTGGATTCACCGTGTTGTGCGATATCCAGTCCGACATATTCTTCATCCTCATCCACGCGAAGACCTATTGTCTTATTGACAATCAGTGCAAGCACGTATGTTACGACGAATGCATATACCATAGCTGCGACAGCATCTATTATCTGTATGAATAACTGGTTTGCATTTCCGTAAATAAGTCCGTCCACGCCGCCTATGGCAGCTGTGCAGAAGATACCTGTTGCAAGTGCACCCCAGAAACCTCCAACGCCATGTATTGCCCATGCATCCAGTGATTCATCCAGACCTTTCTTCACACGGAAGAGAAGTGCTGCGTAGCAGACAAGTCCTGCAATGAGGCCAATTGCGATTGCAGATGTGGCGTTAACAAATCCTGCTGCAGGTGTGATTGCAACCAGGCCTGCAACCGCTCCTGAAATCATACCCAGTGAACTCGGTTTTCCGTGAATTGATGATGCTCCCATCCATGCAAGGGCTCCTGCACATGCAGCAATGTTTGTAACCACAAATGCGTTTGCAGCTATTCCGTCTGCTGCAAGTTCACTGCCGGCATTAAATCCGAACCATCCAAACCACAGTAATGCTCCTCCGAGGAGTGTAAGCGGGATGTTGGATGGTTTCATGGATTCCTGGCCGAATCCCAAACGCTTTCCGATTACAAGTGCTGCTGCAAGTGCTCCGAAACCTGAACTTATATGAACAACAGTTCCTCCGGCAAAGTCCAGAGCTCCAAGCTGTGATGCCCAGCCACCTCCCCATGCCCAGTGTGCAAGCGGGTCATAAACAAGTGTTGTCCATAGAAGACCAAACACAATGAAGGAACTAAGTTTCACCCTTTCGGCAAGGCCTGATGTCAGGATGGCAAGTGTCAGTCCTGCGAAAACAAGCTGGAATACCATGAACAGTATGTCAGGAATTCCTTCGCCGTCAAGCCCTACGCCGTTTAAGGCAAAGTAATCAAGTCCTCCAATGAAACCACCTATGTCTGGTCCGAACGCAAGTGTGTAACCAAAAAGAACCCACTGTATGCTAACTACTGCAAATGCAACAAATGCCAGTGTTATCATTGAGATGGTGCTTTTTTTGCGAACCATTCCGCCATAGAACAGTCCCACACCTGGTGTCATCAGCATGACCATTGCAGTACATATGATGATAAATGCTGTATCTCCGCTGTCAATCATTTTACATTACTCCATTTTGATATCATCTCATGTCATGGATGATATTAATTTGCTTTATATTTGACAGAAGGAAGTTGTCTTCCACCATATTTAAATTTTTGCACAATCTTGCAATTTTGGGGATTTTTTTAGCACTAAATTTGAAATTTTTTTACAGGTACAATTTTTAAAATAGGTCCTTTCAATCCTGTTTTGTAAATTATATTTTATTATTGAAGATCTTTATTAACATTTAATTTGTCAGCAAGCGCGTCAATTTTTTTGACATTTGAATGTGAGATAAATGTTCTGCGGCAACATATTTACTTTGGTGAGGTTAAGTTTGATTTATAATTATTGAAATTATCTGTTCTATTTTTTCTGAATTGTATATTTCAGGATTTCTTTTGTATCTGTTGTGAATATGAGTGCATTGCCTTGTTGAATTTTCTTTATAATGATATAATTTACAGAGGGTGTTTCAGATCTTTTTTCTTTTTGGAGTAAGAGATGGATTGTTTTGGGAGATTTTTGTGAAGTGGTAGAAAATTACTTCCACCTAACAATATATATAGTTATCACATCTAATCTTATTAGGCTACATGAGATTAACAGATATTATCTATACTATAGGATTTTGTGATAAAAATGTGCGGAATAATCAGTGTGATAGATCGCTCCAGAAATAAAATGGGTGGAGAAGCTATCAAAAATGCGCTATCTCTTATGAATGAAAGAGGCAGTGGTGAAGGGGCGGGGTATGCTGTATATGGAGCATATCCTGATTATAAGGAATATTATGCTCTTCATGTATTCTATGACAATCTTGTTGAACCAAAGGCTGCAGTCGAATCACTTCTTGAAAAATGGGGGAAGGTTGAATTTTCTGAGGAGATTCCGACATATGATCAGGATCGTTTAAGAAAACAGCATATTCCATGGAGATATTTTTTTAAGCCGGATACCGGACTGCTTGCAGGTACCTGCTCACCTGAAGAAGATGCGATAATAAATATTGTAAATAAAATCAACACCGGAATAAAGGGAGCATTAATATTCTCTTCCGGAAAGGATGTTGGTATTTTTAAAGCGTCCGGATGGCCTGAAGATGTTGCAAATTTCTACAAAATTGAAGACTATGAAGGTTACATCTGGATGGGACATAACAGATATCCAACAAATACTTCCGGATGGTGGGGAGGAGCACATCCTTTCAATCTTTTAAACTGGAGTGTAATTCATAATGGAGAAATAACCTCTTATGGGACAAACAGGCGATACATTGAGAGTTTTGGATATAAATGCACAATGCAGACAGATACTGAGGTTGTTGCATATCTTGCAGATCTTCTCGGACGTCGTCACGGGCTTCCGGAAGATATTGCAGTAAAAGCACTTGCTCCTTCTTTCTGGGATGATATAGACAGGATGCCGGAAAATGAGAGACTTCTGAATACTGCACTTAGGATGGCATATGGCGGGGCACTCATGAACGGACCTTTTGCAATAGTTGTAGCAAAACCGGAAGGAATTGTGGGTTTTACAGACAGAATTAAGCTCAGACCTATGGTTGCTGCAGAATCAGGTGACTGTCTGTATATATCAAGTGAAGAAGCGGCAATACGTACAATGGAGTCAAATCTTGACAGGGTCTGGATGCCTGGTGCAGGCGAACCGGTTATCGGGATGGTGAAGCGATGACAATTGGAAGTACACCTGTAAAATACAAAATAACGATTGATAATGATCAGTGCATGTTATGTGAACGCTGCATTGAAAATTGTTCATATGGTGTTTTCAGACGTGAAGGTCAAAAAATAATTCCTGATTCAAGAAAATGCACTGCCTGCCACAGGTGTATTGCCATGTGTCCCCGTGATGCAATTACGATGCAGGAAAAACCCAATGATTATAAATCACATCCTGTATGGACACGTGAAGCAAGGGAAGCTATATACAAACAGGCAAAAACCGGCAGAATAATCATTTCCGGAATGGGCAATGCTGCTGATTATCCTATAATTTTTGACAGACTTGTTCTGGATGCATGTCAGGTTACAAATCCAAGCATAGATCCCCTTCGTGAACCGATGGAGCTGAGAACTTATATCGGTAAAAAACCAAAGCGGATAAAGATTAGTAAAAATGCTTCCGGAGATTATGATCTAAAAACGAAACTGGCTCCCAACTTAAAACTTGAAACTCCGATAATGATCGGGCATATGAGTTACGGGGCAATTTCATTAAATGCCCAGCTTTCTCTGGCAAAGGCTGTAAGAGAGACTGGTACTTTTATGGGAACAGGGGAAGGGGGACTTCACAAAGATCTTTATCCTTATCAGGACAGTATGATTGTTCAGGTTGCATCTGGACGTTTTGGTGTGGATATCAATTATCTTGAGCGTGGCGCTGCCATTGAGATCAAGGTGGGTCAGGGAGCAAAACCCGGAATAGGGGGGCATCTCCCCGGAGAAAAGGTGACAGAGGATGTTTCAAAGACAAGAATGATACCTCTTCACAGTGATGCAATCAGTCCTGCACCCCATCATGATATTTACAGCATAGAGGATCTTGCACAGCTTGTAAGAAGTTTAAAGGAAGCTACTGAATGGAAAAAACCGGTATTTGTAAAGATAGCCGCTGTCCATCATGCGCCTGCAATTGCAGCAGGAATTGCAAGGTCTTCGGCTGATGCAGTGGTGGTTGACGGATTCAGGGGCGGTACAGGTGCTGCACCGCGTGTATTCCGGGATCATGTGGGTATTCCCATAGAGGCTGCGGTTGCGGCAGTTGATGAAAAATTAAGAGATCAGGGTGTCAGAAATGAGATATCTGTTATTGCAAGTGGTGGTATTCGTGACAGTGCCGATCTTACAAAGACGATAGCTCTTGGTGCAGATGCAGTTTATATCGGGACAGCAGCACTTGTTGCGATGGGGTGCAGGGTCTGCGGTTCATGCTACAGAGGTCTTTGCCCATGGGGTATAGCTACCCAGAGGCAGGATCTTGTAGATCGCTTAAACCCTGATGAAGCTTCAAAAAATGTTGCAAATCTTATAAACGGATGGACACTTGAACTTGCGGAGCTCATGGGAGCGGCAGGAATAAATTCCATCGAAAGTCTGCGTGGAAACCGTGACCGTCTGCGTGGTTATATGCTTGATGAGGGAATTATGAAAGTACTCGATGTAAAGATGGTGGGGGCATGAAAAGAATGGAAAAATCCATTAAAATTGATGCAAAAGGCGTCCACTATACTCCTCTGAATATTATGCTGAGGAAAGCTGTTGCAGACGGAGTAACTGATATAACTATTGACAATGTTCTCGGGCATCGTTTTATTGGAAACGGTCTCCGTGGTGATAATGTTAAAATCACTATAAACGGTGTCCCGGGAGGCGATCTTGCCATGTTTATGAGCGGTCCTGAGATCACTGTTTACGGCAACTGTGATCACGCTCCCGGAAA
>NZ_JBSREC010000128.1:0-16871 GCF_055145805.1 Methanomicrobium sp.
CCCTAAGACTGTGTCACGCGGCACATCACCTGGAAGAAAGGTTTGTTCAATCGCTGACAAGAGGACCTGAAGGAAATAAAGGGGTGTAGCAAACTATGGCAAAAAAACAGCAGAAGAGGTTGCCGAGGCGAAAAGAAGAATTCACCTATCACGGCTACAAAATTGAAGAACTTCAGCAGATGAGTCTAAGCGAGCTTCTCCCAATCATGCCAGCCAGAGCACGCCGCAAAATAAACCGCGGTGTTGAGGAAGGTCATGAGAAGCTTCTTGCTGAATTCAGAGAAGGCAAAGAACGTATCAGGACACATATCCGTGATATGGTCATTATGCCTGAAATGGTCGGAAAAACTGTTGAAATTTACAACGGAAAGGACTTCTTAGAGGTAGAAATACAGCCCGAGGCTGTATTCATGTATCTTGGAGAGTTCGCACTGACAAGAAGACGTGTCAGCCATGGAAGTGCAGGTATCGGTGCAACCAGGTCCAGTAAATTCGTTCCACTGTAGTGATTGTAATGGAAAGAACAAACTATTCACTTAAGATGGACGGGGTTAAAGTTGCCCGTGCAAAAGCAAACGAACTCCCATGTTCTCCAAAGCATGCAATTGAGATTGCCAAGTTCATAAGAGGCAAAAACACTAAGCAGGCTATCGCCTACCTTGAAGATGTCATTGAACTGAAAAAGGCAATTCCATTCAAGAAATTCAACAGAAACGTCGCACACAAACGCGGTCTTGACAAATGGGATGCAGGAAGATACCCTGTAAAGGCATCAGCATCATATCTGAAACTTCTCAGATCTGTTGAAAAGAATGCCGAGTACATTGGTCTTGACACCGAAAAACTCGAAATATTCCTCGTGTCTGCCAGCAGAGGCAGAAGAGCCCGCGGAATCTTCCCACGTGCAATGGGAAGAGCAACACCAAAAATGGCTGAATCCGTGAATGTGGAAGTATTCGTAAGAGAGGTGGAGTAATGACAATAGAAAGAAGATTTGTCCAGGACGGTATACGCAGTGCACGTGTCGATCAGTTCCTCACAAAAGAACTGAAAAGAGCAGGATACGGCGGAATGGATATCGTTCGTACTCCTCTCGGCACACAGATTACAATCTTTGCTGAAAAGCCTGGTATTGTCATCGGAAAGGGTGGTAAAGTAGTCCGTGAGATTACAGCAACACTTCAGAATGATTACGATATTGAATCCCCACAGATTGAAGTTCAGCAGGTAGACAATCCGTCATTCAATGCACAGATTATGGCAGAACGCCTTGCAAACTCACTTGAGCGTGGCTGGTATTTCAGAAAGGCAGGATCAAGCATCCTTCGCCGTATTATGGAGTCCGGTGCACTTGGTTGTGAAGTTGTCGTCTCAGGTAAACTCACAGGTTCACGTTCACGTGTTCAGAAGTTTACCCAGGGGTACATCAAACACGCAGGTGAACCAAGTCTGACAATAGTTGAGCACGGATTCGCACTTGCAGTCAAAAAACTTGGTACAATAGGATGCCAGGTTAAGATTGTGCCTCCGGGAGCACTGCTTCCTGATCACTTTGAAGTGGCAGAGCCTGAAGTAAAAGCTCCTGTTTCAGAGGAGCAGGCCCCTGTTGAAGAGCCGGAAAACATCCCTGAAGAAGATTCACTCGGAGAAGAGATTGACGCAGAGATGGAAGCCGCAGAAGACATTCCTGTAGTGGAGGATCTTTAAATGGCAATATTCCGTGCATCAGAAGTATCCCAGTTCAGTGATGTGGAACTTACCGAACAGCTCGGTAAGCTCCAGCTGGAACTTGTTCAGGATCTTGGAAAGGTAAGTGCAGGTGGAGCACATGAAAATCCCGGACGTATCCGTGAGATTAAACGCACCATCGCCCGTATCAAAACAGAACAGAACAAGCGGAGAAATAAGGCTTGATTACTCTTCAGAATATCTGTATGCATGAACTGATAGGACTGGAGGCAAAAGTCTCCGGTTCAACCAATCCTAAACAGATTGGAATTAGTGGTGTCATCGTTGATGAGACAAAAAATATGTTTACAATAAATTCTGAAGGCGGCCTTAAGAAAGTGCAGAAAAAAGGCGCAGAATTTGACCTGAAACTTCCAGATGAGGCCCGAATAAGGGTTGATGGATCAGTGTTGATTATGCAGCCAGAAAAACGAATCAGCATGCGAATCAAAAATCTGAGGTAAATATGGCTAAAAATATAGGGTTAAACGTCACCGCTCCTGAAAAGGAATGTAACGACGTAAACTGTCCATTTCACGGCACTTTGCCAGTACGCGGCCAGGTGATTACCGGTAAAGTCGTGAGTGACCATATGCAGGAATCTGTTGTGGTAGCAAGAGATTACCTGCACTACGTGAAGAAATACAAGCGTTACGAAAAACGCTCATCAAAGCTTCACGCACACAGCCCGGCATGTATTGGTGCAAAAGTCGGCGATACAGTAAAAATTGCCGAGTGCAGACCAATATCCAAGACAAAGACATTTGTTGTTGTAGAGGTGTCTGAAGAATGAAAGCTATACAGTCCAAAATTCCAAGAGGACTTTGTACAGGCTCAAGACTAACATGTTCAGACAATACCGGAGCACGCAAAGTACAGATTGTATCTGTTGACAGATTCCATGGTGTCCGCAGACGTCAGCCCAAAATGGGTCTCGGCGACATGGGTACAGTCAGTGTAAAGAAAGGTACTCCTGAAATGCGCCGTAAACTTGAAAAAGCGGTTATTATCAGGCAGGTATGTGAGATCAGAAGAGTAAACGGACTTCGCCTGACATTTGAAGATAATGCAATGGTCATTACAAATGAACGCGGCGAACCAAAAGGAACAGAGATTAAAGGACCTGTTGCCCGTGAAGTTGCAGAGCGTTACCCAAAGATCGGCTCAATGGCAACAATCATTGTATGAGGTGAAATTGTAATGGTAAGAATTGCAAGCACTCAGCCAAGAAAACAGCGCAAAGCACGTTACAATGCACCCATTCACTCACGCGGTAAATATTTGAACGCACCTTTATCAGAGGAACTTCGCGAGAAGTATGAAAAACGTTCATTCCGTGTAGTGGAAGGCGACACCGTAAAGGTGCTCCGCGGTGATTACAGAGGCGAAGAAGGAATTGTAGACGGTGTTAACTCAGAAAAAGGTACAATCATCGTTCACGGCGTATCAGTTACAAAAGTGGACGGAACAGAGGTACCAAGACCTGTGTATGCATCAGTCGTAGAGATTGTAAAGCTCAACCTCAAAGACAAACTTCGTGAGGAGAGACTGGAGGGTAGGAAATAATGTCAAACCATATGAAAAGACTCAGTTCGCCATCAGGATGGCGTATTGCGAAAAAGGAAAACACATTTGTAGCAAAGACATCCTCTGGTCCTCACAACAAGAACGCAATGCCAATGGCAGTGTGGCTCAGAGATCACATGGGTCTTGTTCTCAACATGAAAGAGGTCAAAAAGGTTCTCAAAGATCGTTCAGTCCTTGTAAACGGTGTTGTCTGCACTGACTCCAAATTTGGAATAGGCGTATTCGACATTGTTGCAATCCCAAAGATTGAAAAATACTTCAGAATTCTTCGCAACAAAAAAGGCGACTATGTTTCTGTTCAGATCTCAGAAGAAGATGCAAAAACACGCCTCTGCAAGATCGCAGACAAGACAATTGTAAAAGGTGGAAAAATCCAGCTGAATCTTCGCTATGGTGCAAACATTATAGTTGATTCACAGGATTACAAGCCAAAAGACTCAGTTGTCTTAACAATTGCAGGAGATGACCACTTAAAAATTGTAGATCACTTCGCATATGCAGAAGGAAACTCAGCAATGATTATCGGCGGCCGCCATTCAGGAAAGGTAGGCACTATATCAAAGATTGATGTAACTCCCGGAAGCATAGCAAACAGGGTCTACTTAAAAGATATCAAAGGTGGAGAGGATTTTGACACCGTTGAGGATTATGTCTTCATGGTCGGAACATCCGAACCGGCAATCAGCCAGTGGGGAATTGAAGAATGAACTCAATGCAGAACGTACATATTGACAAGATAGTCATCCACATGGGTGTCGGCGAATCAGGTGAAAAGCTTGTAAAAGCCGAGAACATCATGCATGAGATCTCAGGTCAGAAGTCAGTACGCACAGTTGCAAAGAGAACACAGCCCGCATTCTCCATCAGAAAAGATCAGCCTATCGGATGCAAGGTCTGCCTGAGAGGAAAGGCTGCAGAGGATTTTGTCAGAACATCACTTGATATTCTTGAGAAAAAACTCTTTGCAAGTCAGTTTGACAAATCCGGAAATCTCGCATATGGTGTTGAAGAGCACACAGACTTTCCGGGCCAGAACTATGATCCAATGATCGGTATCTACGGCATGGATGTAAATGTAGTTCTTGAAAAGAACGGCATTCGTATTGCAAGAAGAAGCATCGAGAAAAAGAAGCTTCCACAAAAGCAGAGAGTGTCAAGAGAAGAAGCCGTCAAATTCATGCAGGAAGAATTTGGCGTGGAGGTACAGTAAAATGACGCAAAATAAATCGAACAACGAGGAGGCACCCACAAAGAAATTTGGCCGTGGTGCAAATACGTGTCAGATGTGCGGCAGAAAACAGGGTCTTGTACGCAGATACAATATCATGCTTTGCCGCCAATGCTTCCGTGAATATGCCAGCAAGATTGGCTTTAAGAAGATGAACTAAACAGAGGTGCTTAAAAATGACAAGGTTAAATCCAATTGCAGATGCAATGAGCACAATCAAAAACGCTTCTGATGTAGGTAAGACAGAATGTATTGTCGAACCTGCAGGAACGCTTCTTGGAGCTATGCTCGGTATAATGAAGGAAGAAGGATACATCAACGGCTTTGAACTTATTGAAGAC
Organism: Methanomicrobium sp.; assembly: GCF_055145805.1. Taxonomy (NCBI): domain Archaea; kingdom Methanobacteriati; phylum Methanobacteriota; class Methanomicrobia; order Methanomicrobiales; family Methanomicrobiaceae; genus Methanomicrobium; species Methanomicrobium sp. Next base: position 4,885 of record NZ_JBSREC010000128.1, read on the forward strand.
GGAAGAGGAAACCAGTTTAAGATTTCTCTTAACGGAAACATCAACAAATGTGGTGTAATCTCTCCGCGTTTCACAGTAAAAACCAATGAGCTTGAGAAATGGGAGAACCAGTACCTTCCGGCAAAGAACTTCGGAACACTTCTGGTCAGCACATCAAAAGGCGTCCTTTCACACGAAAACGCACGTCATCAGGGTGTTGGCGGAGAACTTCTGGGATATGTATACTGAGGTGACAAAAAATGGTTACACAAAAAACAGTTACTATTCCGGAGGGTGTTACTGCTGAAATGAACGGAACAACTCTTGTTGTATCCGGTCCCAAAGGCAGACTCGAAAAGAATATGCGCTACCCTAAAGTCAGCGTCAGGGTTGAAAACGGCGAATTCGTCGTTGAAACCGATTCAACAAGGAAGAAGATCTATGCAATGATCGGAACCTATGCATCTCATGCAGAAAACATGTTCAGGGGTGTTCAGGAAGAGTATGTCTATACGATGAAAGTTGTATACAGTCACTTTCCAATTCAGCTTAAAGCAACTCCCAAACAGCTTGAGGTCGCAAACTTCCTTGGAGAGAAGGAAACACGCATTGCAAAGATTCCTGAAGGTGTCAAATTAAAAGTCGAAAGCGATGAAATTGTCATCACCGGCATTGACAAGGAACTTGTTGGAATGACGTCAGGAAGAATCGAAAGAGCAACAAAGGTCCGCGGCCGTGATTCACGTGTCTTCCAGGACGGAATATATATTGTTAACAAGGCGTGATTCCGATGGCTGACGATAAAATAAGATTAATAAAAGCAAGAAATGCGCAGCGTGGAACCTTCAAACGCCAGGGTCTTTCAAGAAAAAAGAAGCTCGATGACGTATGGAGAAGACCACGCGGTCTTCAGAGCAAACAGAGAAGACAAAAAAAGTGCAAGGGAATTCACCCGAGACCAGGCTACGGCAGTCCAAGAGCAGTACGTGGTCTGCACCCTTCAGGATATGAAGAAGTGCTTGTATTCAATGTAAAAGACTTAGAAGGTCTGAATGCAGAGACACAGGCAATCAGAATTTCAGCAACTGTCGGTGGCAGAAAACGTCTTGATGTTCACGCAAAAGCCGATGAAATGGGATTGAAACTCCTTAACAGAAAAGTGGTTGCAGTACCTTCAGCAACAACAGAAGAACCTGAAACAGAAGAGGAAGAGGTGACAGACGATGAGTGACCTTAAAAATCAGAAACGTATGGCAGCTTCAGTCCTCAAATGCGGTGTTCACCGTGTAAAACTTGATTCAGACCGTGCAGAAGAGATCTCAAATGCAATCTCACGTGATGATGTCAGAGGACTCGTTGAAGAAGGTGCAATCGTTGCAAAGCCGGTAAAAGGCAACAGCCGTGGCAGAGCACGCAAACTTATGGCAAAGCGTTCATACGGACACTGCAAAGGTCCGGGACGCAGGAAGGGTGCAGCAGGAGCACGCAACCCGTCAAAGAGAGCATGGATCAGAAAAATTCGCGCAATCAGAAGAGAACTTCGTGAACTCCGTGATAGCGGCGAAATTGATGCACACGTATACAGAATAGTATACAGAAAAGCTGCCGGTGGGCAGTTTAGAAGTGTTGCACACATGAAGGCCCAGCTTGAACAGATTACAGGGAGGATGGAATAATGGCAACAGGCCCAAGATATTTTGTCCAGTTCCGCAGGCGCAGAGAAGGTAAAACTGACTACTACAAGCGCTTAAAGCTCGTAGTCTCAGACAAGAACAGAATGGTTGTCAGAAAGACAAACAAACAGATCATCTGCCAGCTTGTCGAGGCACAGCTTGAAGGCGACAAAACACTTGTCTCTGCATACTCAGGCGAACTTGTAAAATACGGATACAAAGGTGCAACAGGAAACACACCTGCAGCATATCTTACCGGCATGCTTTTTGCCGTAAGAGCATTCAATGCAGGATACGAGGATGCTATCCTCGATATCGGTCTGCACCGTGCACAGTATGGTGCAAAAGTGTTTGCTGCACTTAAGGGAGCTGTCGCAGCCGGTCTTAATGTTCCTCACGGTGAGGACATTTTACCTGATGATGACAGGGTAAAAGGCGTAACAATCGCTGAATACGCACCAGAAAGAGCAGGCGATCTTGTTGAGAACGTCGAAGCTGTTGAAGATGCAATAATGAAGGAGCTGAAATAATGGCCTTTGAACAGGAAGTATGGATTCCTCTCACCGGTCTTGGAAAACAGGTTGCCGCAGGCGAGATAAAAAGCATCGATGATGTTTTGGAGAGCGGCAGACCTATCAAGGAACCACAGATTGTGGATTACTTCATCCCTGAACTTGAGGATGAGGTTTTAGACATCAACATGGTTCAGAGAATGACAGACAGTGGAAGACGTGTAAAATTCCGCTGCGCTGTTGTTGTAGGAAACCGTGACGGATACATTGGCTTTGGCCAGGCAAAGGATGCCCAGGTAGGAAATGCTATCAAAAAGGCAATCGCCAATGCAAAACTCAATATCATCAAGATAAAGAGAGGATGCGGCAGCTGGGAATGTGCATGCGGACAGGGTCATTCGATCCCAATGCGTGTCACAGGAAAAGCAGGCAGTGTTAAAGTTACACTTATGCCGGCACCACAGGGCATAGGAATTGTCACCGGCGACATCGGTAAAAAGGTGCTTCAGCTCGCAGGTATCCGTGATGTATGGACATCTTCAAGCGGTCAGACACGTACCACAATCAACTATGCAAAAGCAGTATACGATGCACTCCTGCAGGCTAATCTTGTAAGAACAGGAGGCAACAAATAATGTATGTCGTAGTTCAGGTACGTGGTGTTGTAAACACCCGTAAAGAGATTAAAGACACTCTCAAGATGCTCCGCCTGCACCACATCAATCACTGTGTCCTTATTCCGGAAACACCCGCATACATGGGTATGATAAGGAAGGTCAAGGATTACGTGGCATTCGGAGAGATTGATTCTGAAGTTCTTTCAACAATCCTTGAGACACGCGGACGCCTTACAGCAAATGAGAAGCTTACTAATGAGTATATCAAAGAAAACTCACAGTATGCAGATATTAAAACATTTGCAAAGGCAATCTGTGCCGGTGAGGCTCAGATTACAGACGTTCCGGGATTAAAACCGGTTCTTCGTCTCCACCCGCCCAGAAAAGGATACAAGTCGATCAAGCGCACTTTCCAGCAGGGCGGTGCTCTTGGAAACTATGGAAGCGAGATTAACAATCTCCTCTACAGGATGAGGTGAAGAGAAGATGCCTGTAAACAAAAGATCTAAATATCGTGGTTCACGCACATGCGGCGGAGGTACACACAAAAACCGTCGTGGAGCAGGTAACCGTGGAGGAAGAGGTCGCGCTGGTCACAGAGATCACCGCTTCTCACATTACTTCCTTCTCAATGAGATACACAATGGAAAACATGGTTTTGTAAACAAAACCGGTAGTTCAAACAAAGTAATCGATGTCGGGGATCTTGATCAGATCCTTGATGCACTCGTCCTAAGGGGCGTTGTAACTGTCGACGGAGATGTCTTTGTAATTGATGCAGAGCAGATCGGAATTAATAAAATACTTGGCGGTGGAAAAGTTACACATAAGATGAACATCACTGCCGAGGCATTTTCCGAAACTGCCAAAGCAAAAATCGAAGCAATAGGTGGTCAGTTACTGACCGCTTAAGATCATTTTTTTGGTGAATCATATATGGGAGCAATGCTGGATCGAATGGAACCGCTGCTGGCGGCAATGCCCGCTGTCAGAAGTCCGGAAGGGCACGTCCACTTCAAAAACAAGGTGATATGGACAATCGCAGTTCTAATATTGTATTTTTTACTGACTAATGTTCAGATTTTCGGACTCAGTTCCGAATCGCTGGACTGGCTCGGAATGTACCGTGCCCTTCTTGCCGGTGCAAGTGGATCAATTGTCCACCTTGGTATCGGGCCTATCGTCACTGCATCTATCGTTCTCCAGCTTTTAAACGGTGCTGACCTTCTTGGAATAAACACATCCGACGCACGCGGTCAGGTCATGTACATGGGTCTTCAGAAACTGATGATCTTTGTAATGATTGTAATTGAAGCCGCACCAAATGTTATCGGAGGATTTCTAAAGCCTGACCCTGCAGTTGCATTGCAGTTCTTCGGTGGAAGTATGATGGCAGTATCACTTCTTATATTTCTTCAGCTCTGTCTGGGAGGCTTATTGATATTCCTCCTGGATGAAGTTGTAACCAAATGGGGAGTAGGTTCAGGTGTAGGTCTTTTCATTGTGGCAGGTGTATCACAGGGTCTTATAAACGGTTTCCTAAACTGGGCACCTGTAAGCGATGCATACCCGATAGGATTTTTCCCACGCCTGTTTGCTATCATAGGAGACGGTGCAAACTTTATCGAATACTTCAGTCTTGACATTCTAGCACTTCTGACAACACTGCTGATATTCGGCCTTGTTGTATATGCAGAATCAACAAGAATTGAGATCCCGCTTGCACATGCAGCAGTACGCGGTGCAAGAGGAAGATTCCCTGTAAAACTCATATATGCAAGTGTTCTTCCAATGATTCTTGTACGTGTTCTTCAGGCAAACTGGCAGATGTTCGGTCTTTTCCTGAATAATATGGGAATAACAATTCTCGGAACATTTGACGGTCAAAGCCCTGTAAGTGGAATTATGTATGTCACAGCGCCAATTAACAGCCCGGGTGACTGGATGTGGTGGATAACTGATCTCGGTCATCCCATCTGGGAAGTCATCATGAGAATGGGAATTGATTTCGGAGTTATGGTGATCGGTGGCGCAATCTTTGCACTGTTCTGGGTAAAGACTGCAGGTCTTGACTCTTCACATGTTGCAAGACAGATTCAGAGAAGTGGAATGCACATACCGGGATACCGCAGAAACGAACAGGTTCTTGTAAGGTATCTTGACCGCTATATCCCGCGTGTCACTGTAATAGGTGGTGTTGCAGTCGGTCTTCTGAGTATTCTTGCAAACTATCTGGGTGTTATAGGCGCTGTTGGTGGTACAGGACTTTTACTTACAGTAAGTATAGTATACCGCCTCTATGAGGAAGTTGCAAGCGAACAGATAATGGAAATGTATCCGTTCATGCGCAGTTTCTTCGGAAAGGAGTGATAAAAAAGATGTCTAGAGGAAAAAAGGTAGTAATAACAGGTGTTCCCGGAGTAGGGAAGACCACAGTTATTGATGCCTCGATGGAGGCTTTGAAAGCTGAAGGAGTAACATACACCTCCATCAATTTTGGAACATGCATGTTCGAAGTAGCATGCGATCAGAGTATAGTCAGTGACCGTGATGAGATGCGAAAGCTGGATCAGGAAATTCAGAGAAGTCTGCAGAAGACTGCAGCACAGGTTATCGCAAAGATTCATGAGAATATTATCATCGACACACACTGTACTGTAAGCACACCAACAGGGTACCTTGCAGGACTCCCTTCATGGGTATTACAGGAATTAAATCCTGATATCATTGTTCTTGTTGAAACAGACGAAGATCAGATCCTAAAACGCCGCCTTTCCGACACATCCCGTTCAAGAGATATGGAAGGATACATGGCCATAAAGGATCATCAGAGGTACAACCGTTATATGGCAGCGTCATATTCGATGCTGACAGGATGTACTGTAAAGATTGTCAGAAATCTTGACTATTTACTCGAGAATGCTGTCACTGAGATGACAGAACTTCTTAGGTGAGAAATTCTATGGCAAAGACAACAAATGCTAAACCTGCAGGCGGAGGAGGGATGTTTACATTCCTCATAATTATGGTCCTTGTCATGATTGTCTACAGTGTCCCCTTTCTCAGATCAGGTATTGCAAATGCTGCTGATCTGGTATTAAGTCCGTTTCACAGCATTCTAGGGGTTTCCTGGCCTATAATGATTCTTGTTCTGGCAGCAATTACCGGATGCTACTCTTCACTTCTTCAGAAATATACAATAGACTATGAGAAGATGCAGAGAGTTCAGAAAAAGATGAGAGATTTTCAGAAGGAATTTCGTGAGGCGCAGCTTTCAGGAGACGAAAAGAAAGTACGTAAAATGGGCGAGAAACGTGACAAGATGATGCAGGATCAGCTTGCAATGTCACAGGAACAGTTCAAACCGCTGGGCTATATCATGATTATTACTATCCCTATCTTCCTCTGGTTGTTAGAGATGGCACCTTTTATGGGAACAATTACGTTTCCGTATATGGGTGAGGTAGATCTTCTGGCACCAACAGCTCTGTTTCTGCCGGCATGGATCTTATGGTACATGCTGTGTTCACTGACATTATCCCAGGTAATCAGAAAAACCCTTGATATAGGGGGTCTCTGATTTTGAGAATAACTGTCAGCGGCCCTCCGGGCAGCGGCACAACCTCTCTTTCAAAATATCTTTCATCCAGACACTCTTTTGATCTTATCTCGGCTGGCGAAGTCTTCCGAAGTCTTGCAAAGGATAAGGGAATGAACTTAATAGAGTTTGGAAAACTCTGCGAGACAGATCCTGCTGTTGATAAATTAATTGACGAAAAGCAGAAAGAGATAGGAGAAAAGAAAGACAATATCATTATTGAAGGCAGACTTGCCGGACATATGATAAAAAATGCTGATATCAGGATATGGATTGCGGCATCAGCGGAATGTCGTGCAAAAAGAATTGCAGAAAGAGAAGACGAATCTTTTGAATTAACAAGAGATGAGACAATTCTACGCGAGAATTCAGAATCAGCAAGATACAAAAAATATTACAATATTGATATTTTTGATCTGTCAATATATGACCTGGTTATAAGCTCTGAAAAATGGGGAAAGGAAGAGCTTGCAAAGGTTGTTGATTTTGCTCTTGAAAATATCCGGATTTAATTTTTTTAACTCCCAATTTTTAGGAAATCAGATTAATAAATTGATTTTTACTGATATTATATACAAAAGCAGTATTAATATCAGCTTAGATTGTTTTAAATTAAGTTAAGCAAATTTTTATTGAATAGCATTTAATATAAATTATGAAAATCTGCACCAGATTATTTTTTTTACTTTTAATCCTGCTTTTTACATTTGCATCAGGGTGCACAGACACCTCTGTTCAGACAACAGGAGATGAAGTTGTCACAATTACAGATGATACAGGAATACAGGTCACAATACCAAAATATCCGGCAAGGGTAATATCACTCGCGCCAAGCGAGACTGAGATATTCTATGCAATAAATACTGAAAATTCCGGAGTTTCACTTATCGGAAGAAATGATTATGACGATTATCCGGAAGAGGTAAAATCAGTCCCTTCAGTAGGCGGTCCGCATACACTTAGCATAGAATCAATAGTCTCAAAAGACCCGGATCTTATAATTGCGACAAGTGTTGCAGACAAAACAACAATAGAACAGCTCAGAAATCTCGGGTATCCTGTACTAGTATTCGAATTAAATACATTTGATGATGTTTATAGAAATATAGATTGCCTGGGTACTGCTTTGGGACTTACCGAAAGTTCTGACAATCTGGTTTTGGGCATGAAATCAAAGGTAACTGAGATAGAAAGCATGCAGCATGAAATACAGTCACCAAAGACTATGTACGTCGTTGCTGCAAAACCACTGTATGTAGCAGGCAATAATACACTACAGAATGAAATGATACGCTATTCAGGCGGTGAAAATATTTTTTCTGATCTGGAAGGTTATTTTGTTGCATCTGACGAGGCAATAATAAACAGGGCACCGGAAGTAATTATTGTGCCATCAGGCCATGGTACAATGAATGTCGATTATAAGAAACAGTTTCTTTCAAATGAACAGTTTAAAGATGTCCCGGCTGTGAAAAACGGTAAAATCTATACTGTAACAGCTAACGTGGTTTCAAGACCGGGGCCGAGGATCACAGAAGGGCTGGAGTTATTTTATAAATGTATAAACGGCGAAACACAATAATTGCGTCAGCAGGACTTTTTGTCCTGACCCTTATTGTGATGCTTTTTTCAACAGGAATAGGCGAGTCAAATATAAATCCCCTGACTGTATTTGCAATACTCACGGATTTCATAACAGGCCAGACTCCTTACTGGTCAGGCGGCGATGAAACAATTATAATGGGAATACGCCTCCCGAGAATAATCCTTGGTGCACTCGTTGGGGTGTGTCTTGCAATGAGCGGGGCGGCGCTGCAGAGCCTTTTTCGAAATCCTATGGCAGATCCGTTTATTCTTGGTATATCAAACGGAGCTGCACTAGGTGCAACGATAATATTTGTCTATGGCACAGCCGGAATCATAGGGTTTTACAGTCTGCCTGTAATGGCATTTATATTCGGGCTTGCAACAATATTTCTTGTATATCATGTGGCAAGAGTCGGAAACCAGGTGCCTGTCAATACTCTTCTTCTTTCAGGTATCGCAATCTCCGCTCTTTTCTCGGCTGTTAACTCATTTATTATGTTTACCGGGGGCCAGAATCTCAATCAGATAATGTTCTGGACAATGGGAGGTCTTTCCGGACGCGGGTGGGACTATGTCTGGATAATACTCCCGTTTACAGTTGCAGGAATAATTGTGATGCTTACACTTACAAGACAGATGAATGCCCTTATGTTTGGAGAGGAATCAGCACAGTATCTTGGAATTGAAGTTGAAAAGCTAAAAAAGATTCTTCTCATAACAACGGCACTTATCACAAGCGCTGCAGTTGCCGTAAGCGGAATAATAGGTTTTGTCGGGCTTATCATACCCCATATTGTAAGGCTTATAACAGGCCCGGATCACCGTATATTAATTCCTGCGTCTATCTTTGCGGGTGCGATTTTTATTGTTGTTGCTGACATGTTTGCAAGAATTATAATTGCCCCTGCCGAACTTCCTCTCGGGGTTATTACCGCACTCTGTGGAGCACCGTTCTTTTTGTATCTGTTAAGGTCAAAGAGGGGTGAACTCTGATTATGCCGATAGAAGCTAAAAATATCCGGTTTGGATACAGGGAATCAGATGATGTTTTAAAGGACATGAACTTCACCTGCCATGATAACAGGGTTACCGGCATAATCGGCCCGAACGGATGTGGAAAGACAACTATCCTCAAGGTTATTGCCGGATTTTTAAAACCTTTATCCGGAACAATAAGCTACAATGAAAAGTTATCATCTGATTTACATCAGGCAGACCTTGCAAAGCTACGGGCGGTAGTTGAGCAGAGTGTTTATACTCCGTTCTCATTTCCGGTTTATGATTATGTGATGCTTGGCAGGACACCTTACCAGAAGAATTTCTCTGTCGACTCTAATGAAGATCACAGAATTGTTACGCAGAGTATGAAAGATGCCAATATCCTTTCATTTCAGACAAGAAAAATAAATGAACTTTCAGGCGGAGAACTTCAGCGTGTTATGATTGCAAGGGCACTTGCACAGCAGCCTGATTATCTGATGCTTGATGAACCGACATCCCATCTTGACATCAGACAGCAGCTCGAACTTATGAAACTCCTCTCAGGAATTTCAAAGGAGAAATCTGTTTTATGCATAATACATGAGATAAACCAGGCTTCTGCGTACTGTGATGACATTGTCATTACAAAAGGCGGTTATGTCTTAAAAGAAGGAAAGGCAACTGATGTACTTTCTGCCGATATTCTGGAGGATGTTTTCGGTGTTCTTGCGATGCAGTTTAAGCACCCCGAAGGCAGAAAAAAACAGTTTATATTTTCTCTTCCGCCGGAAAGGCAGGCAGAAAAATCTGTAAAAGTGCATGTCATAAGCGGGGAGGGTATGGGCAGGCAGATAATCCTCTCCTTAAAATCAGCAGGATTTGATGTCACAGCCGGTATATTAAATGTGGGTGACCAGGACTATGATACATGTATTTCAGCAGAGGTGGAGGTTATCTCAGCACCTCCGTTTTCAAGATATTCTGATTCCGAAGTGCTAAAACTTAAAAAAATCTGTGACAGAGCAGATGTAATAGTTATCGTTGCAACAAATGTAGGATTCGGAAACCTGCCCAATCTTGAAACAGTATCCGGTTATGTCGGTAAAAAAGAGATTTTCTTTGTAAATCCGGACAAAACCTTCAAAAAAGGGGATATGACAGACGGCCGTGCAACAGAGATCTATAATTTCATCTGCAAGAATGCAAAAGTGGTCTCAAATGTCGATGAACTCTTATCGGAGCTTTTATAATCCGGATTAGTAAATAAATTTAAAGGACTTTTGGCGATGAACAGGGGATACATTCAGATAAACACAGGGGAAGGAAAAGGAAAGACAACAGCGGCACTTGGCACATGCATCCGGACCTTAATTGCCGGCAGGAAAGTCTTTTTCGGCCAGTTTGTAAAAGGCCGGGAGACCGCCGAGCTCAAACTTTCAAAATACTTTGAAAATTTCCATATTGAGCAGTACGGAGACGGATGTTTCATCTACAAAAAGCCTGATGATAATGATGTCCTGATGGCACATGAAGGACTTCTGAGATGTGCAGAAGCCATGAAATCAGGAGAATATTCTCTTGTTGTAATGGATGAGATAAATATCGCCATAAAGAGCAGACTTTTAACAACAGATGATGTAATTGATGTTCTTAAAAATAAGGCGGAAAAAACAGAGGTCATTCTTACCGGACGCAATGCGCCGGAGGCGCTTATTGATATGGCAGATCTTGTAACCGAGATGAGAAATGTAAAACATTACTTTGACAACGGAGTTTCTGCAAGAGAAGGAATAGAATACTAATTTTTTTTTGAAAAATAGTGATATTCAGGGGAAAAGCCCCTTAAAATAAAAATAAACCATGACAACTGTTGCGACTGTTACTGCGGTTATCATCAGGTAATCAACTGAAACATACGCTTTTTCCGACAGCGGAGTTCTCCTCATTGTTCTAAGGCCTCTGAGATCGATTGTAAGCCCCAGTACATTCGCCTTTCCAAGTGCATTTGACACAAGCGGGATTATAATTGGTGTTAATGATCTTACCTTTCCTGAAATACCCCTTCCCGGGTTATATGCCCTTGCCATTTGTGCCTCCTGTATCCTTTTTCCCTCCAGCTGAAGACTTGGAATAAATCTGATTGCAATAAGAAGCATGAGAGTGTAGTCAACAGGGAGCCTCATCGTCTGAAGTGCATGGACAAGATCCCTTGGCTGTGTTGAGATTATGAGAATCTGGAATGCAAAGAGCATTGCAAAGAACCTCAGAGACAGTATAAGAGCAAAATTAAGTGCACCCGTCGTGATGGCAATATGTCCGCCTATAACAGGAAGGAAAGACGGTATAAGATATCCTATAACATCGCCGGACTGCATTGTCAGAACTGTAAGAAGCAGAAGTCCGCATGACAGGAATAAAAGCATCGGTACCTGTCTTAAAAGTTCCATTGAGAATCTGCCTGCTACCGATAAAATAAAGAGTATTATTACAAGAGCCGCGATTATAACCGGTTTTGTTGAGATTATGGATATAAGAATTACAAAGATCAAAAAGACTATCTTTGTTAAGGCATTCATTTTGTGGAATATTCCGTCTATTCTTTTGTACTGAAGAATTTCAGCCATCTTATTCACCTCCATTAATGGTGCACATATCACTCGTTATCTTCCCGTCAGCCATCGTAATTATTCGTTTAGCATGATTTTTCACTATCTTCATGTCATGACTCACCATAATTACAGTATGACCCTGAAGACTCAGATTCTCTAAAATTCCCATTATCCTTTTGGATTCTATCGGATCAAGACCTGTTGTTGGCTCATCGAGAATTATAACCTCAGGTTTCATTGCCGTGACACAGGCAATTGCAAGACGCTGTCTTTCACCCCTGCTCATCGAACGGGGAAAACTTCCCGCCTTATCTGAAAGACCAACCTCTTTTAAAACCCCGGCTATTGATGAAACATCCGCTTCTGTATCCTTTCCAATGTTTTTTAAGCCAAATAAAATCTCCTTTTCAACAGTGTCCTCAGATCGGAAG
>NZ_JBSREC010000129.1:0-11276 GCF_055145805.1 Methanomicrobium sp.
GAGTTGAATACGCAGTAATAGGTCCTGAAGCTCCTCTTGAGGCAGGTATTGTGGATTATCTCGAAGACAGGGGCATTGCATGCGTTGGTCCAAGCAGAGCTGCAGCCCGCCTTGAGACAGACAAAGCATTCTGCCGCGATATGATGGACAAATACGGCGTGGCAGGATGCCCGATGTACCGTGTATTCCACAATGCTGATGACGCCTGTGAATTTATCAAAAACCACGACAGTGATCTGGCAATTAAGCCCATAGGTCTTACCGGAGGAAAAGGCGTCATGATTATGGGTGAGCATTTCGGAAAGGATGGTGCAATTAAGTATATCCAGGAGATCGGCGGAAATGTTGTCCTTGAAGAAAGACTCCTGGGAGAAGAGTTCACTTTAATGGCCTTTGTTGACGGAATAAATCTTATCCCGATGCCACTGGTTCAGGATCATAAAAGGGCATATGAAGGCGACGTGGGCCCCAATACCGGCGGCATGGGATCATACACTATGCCGGATCATATGATGCCCTTTGTAACAGAATCTGATTATGAAAAAGCACTTTCAATTATGAAAGACGTTGTTGCATTCATGGAAAGTGCAAAAACTCCTTATCGCGGAATGCTTTATGGTCAGTTTATGAACACATCAAAAGGCCCGAAAGTCATTGAATTCAATGCGAGGTTTGGAGACCCGGAGGCAATGAACCTTTTAACCCTCCTTTCCACTGATTTCTGCGAAATTGTTAAGAGAATCGTAAAAGGAACTCTGACAGATTCCAGCGTTAAATTCTCAAAAAAAGCTACAGTCTGCAAATATATTGTTCCACAGGGCTACCCTGATTCACCTGTAGCTGATGAACCAATAAATATTGGAGATATCGGAAATGCGCATATGTACTATGCAAATGTTGCAGAAAAAAACGGACAATTATATACACAGACTTCAAGAACAATGGCCTTTGTCGGAATGGCCGACACTTTAAAAGAAGCAGAATCTATTGCTGAATCAGCAGCGGCATCAGTTAAAGGTGCAGTCCGTTACCGCAGGGATATCGGAACGATGACTGTATTAAACAGGCGTATTGAGCACATGAAGGAAATCAGATGAAAAAAAATATTCTCTCAATTTTGGATCTCACAAAGGAAGAATTTGAAGAAGTACTCTCTCTTGCAGCCGATCTAAAAAAAAATAAACAGGCAGGTATTCTTGAAGATATTCTTCCTAAAAAAACACTGGGAATGATATTTGAGAAAGCCTCAACAAGAACAAGGATCTCTTTTGAAGTTGGCATGTATGAACTTGGAGGACATGCGATATTCTTAAATCCCAACGATATGCAGCTTGGACGCGGTGAAGAAATAAAAGATACCGCCCGTGTTCTGTCAAATTATCTTTCTGCAATAATGATCCGCTCCCATCTCCACAGTACTGTGGAAGAGATTGCAAAACATGCAACAATTCCTGTCATAAACGGACTATCCGATAAGGAGCATCCCTGCCAGATTCTTGCAGACGTCCTTACAATAACAGAAAAATTTGGAAAATACCTGACCGACATAAAAGTTGCATGGATAGGTGACGGAAACAATGTATCCAATTCACTCATACTGGCATCAGTATATACCGGATTTGAAGTCCGCATCTCAACACCAAAAGGTTATGAACCGGATCAGGATATTATAAAAACTGCAAAAAAACTCGGAGCGAATATAAAAACCTTTGATAACCCCAAAGATGCCGTTAAAGACTCCGATGTCATATATACAGACACCTGGATATCAATGGGTGATGAAGCTGAAAAAGAGATCCGCCTTAATGCATTTTCCGGGTTTTCTGTAAACCAAAAACTCATAGAGACAGCATCTGAAACCGCAATAGTAATGCACTGTCTCCCTGCACACCGCGGAGAAGAGATTACAGACGACGTTATGGAAGGAGAACATAGTTTCATATGGAACCAGGCTGAAAACCGACTCCATGCCCAGAAAGCACTTTTGGTGAAATTATTAACTGAATAAATTTTTTAATTTAATAATTCATTAAAATCTAAAATATCAGGACTTAATTCCTTCTTTGCTTTCTCAATGAAATATATCATCTCTTCAATAATATCACAGTCACTTCTGGGTTTATCTCCTGCAAGAATATTATCAAGAGCCCGGTTCTGAAATATCTTATGCTGAAGACGTGATTCCTTATAGCCAACAACTGCAACAAAAGATTTGCATTTATTATCAAAAGTTATGGAGAAAATATTCTCGGCATTAACATAACTTCCCTCAAGAGATCTTATCCAGACCATTGGTTAAATTTTCATTGTCAGTACTTTTAATTCTTTTTGATTGAAAAACAATTAAGGAATATTACAAGTTCAGTCTGATTGAAAATAGATAATGCAGTAAGATTATATTTCATAATCTATAGGTATCTTTGGATTATAAATTATAAAAAAAGGAGAGAGCAGAATATGGCAATGCCCAGATATATGAAACTTACACAAAAGGAACTGGATGAAATAATAAATGATCCAAGATGCACACTGGGCCATAAGATGGTGATTGCAGGCAGAGTCGAAAGAGGAGAATGGGAGATCACTGATAGCAAAGAAGAAAAAAATTAATTAAATCCCTTCTTTTTGAAATCCGGATAAAGGGAAATTTAATCAAAAAAATATACAAAAATATTTTAGAGATGTCTTCCAAGTTGTAAGGATGGCAGCAAAGGTTAGAGCCTCACATATTCTTGTAAAGAATGAAGCAGAGGCAAAAGATATTCTCTCAAAGATAAACGCGGGCGACAGTTTTGAAACACTTGCAAAGAAATTCTCAACATGTCCTTCAGGAAAAAAAGGAGGAGATCTCGGAATGTTCGGCAGGGGGATGATGGTTCCGGAATTTGAAGAAGCAAGCTTTAAAGCAAAAGCAGGCGATGTTGTAGGCCCCGTTAAGACACAGTTTGGTTATCATATAATAAAAGTTACAGAAACAAAATAGAACTCTTTTTTTTGAGCCCAAAATCCCTTGGATTAAATAAATATTAGAGATTTTAATCTGATTAAAAACCGAATTGTCCGGCATATCATACATCAGGAGACAATGATATTACATATGGATTTTAAAAAAAAAGATGGTTTTGGATTATTCTTCGCCAATATATTTTTTGAGCTCTAACAGCATATATTCATGAACTTTTTGGGCAGTTTCCTGATCACACCTGAATGCAATCAGATTTCTTACATCCCCGTCCATGTTCGCAAACTTAATGGGTCTGGGTCTGTCTATTATCTCAACTTCAAATTTCTCAGATATATCAATTATGATTTTTCTGGGAACGCCCGGAGGAACAATTACATCGTACAATTCTATTTCATTATTTTCCATATTCAAATCTCCTGTTTTACTTTCCTATTTTTATACGCCTGTTCATAATACACGGTCCTCCCCTGACGCCTCCGATAGGATCCTTTGGCTTTCCCAGAGAACACATACATCTTCCCATTAAAGCAGCTCCTCTTGCAAGACCATCATCAACAAAGAGTACATGATCACAGGGGTTTTGATATATTTCCCTATCTTCAATACCTTTCATGATGTAATCCGGTTTTCTGCCTGATATTGCAGCGCGTCCTGTAAAACCTATTGATGAATTGGGAGGAACAAGATTCTGTTCTATTGCGACATCAACAAGCCTTAGTGCCATACCTGCGCACACATGATCTATTACGTCAGTAAGAACTCCTGTACCGTGTTTGCTATATATCTCTGCGCCGATTGCTTTTAAGCTGTCCGAATTGCTGAAATTTTCACCGGCATCACAGCCAATCATTGCAATTCCGGATTTCATTGCCAGATCTGCACATACAGGCACTCTTCCAAAACGATCACGGTCAGGCGGGACAATACGTATATCGATTAAGTTATGAATAATATCTTCATATTCCTTAACAATTTTTGGTTTTTTCTTTGAAACAGTACATCTAAGGCATTTATCCCCAAACAGATCAAGGGCTGTTCCGGTATTATCTTTCACCTGACCTGTCCCTCTTACAAGTGCATCCGGAATTGCACCTGCAAGACCGCAGAAATTCCCGATTGTCTTTGCAAAAGGCCAGTCGTCATCAGGAGAAACATCACTTGTTATTCGTCCGTCAAGAGTCGTCCCGAAATCAATTGAAAGGCATGGATTTCTGCAGTCCACTTTCGTCCATTTGGCACCTTCTTTTATTCCGGCCATCGCAAGTTCGCCTTCCATCTCATTTGCAACCATTTCCACACCTGATGAACCTACAGGTGGTGAAACACCTGCAACAGTACCACAGAATGTAAGCCTGTCTGCAAAACTGAACTCCCTCAGTTTGCGTGGCAGATTGTCAATACCCATAGGAGGTGTCATCTTCTTTGGAGGGACGCCGGCGTCAAGACATCCGTTTGCAAGAGCAATTACAAAGTCACCTACCTGATCAGGAGAGTCCATTGCGGCAACAACACCTGTGCTTCTTACAACAAAATCCAGATCATCTTTTATTGAAAGATTTGCATCCTTATGGCATTTTATCAAAGTATCTTTAACAAGCTCTGTTACAGACTCTTTTGTTATAGGAGTTCCCACAAGAGTTTCACCGAATATAGTCTCGCCTGGTTTTGGCGGGCGCACATCACGACTCATACTCACTGTCTTGTGTATAACATAAGTCCTGCCTGTTTCAAGATTCGTTCCTGTCAGAATACATTTGGTTGTTGTATTGCCCATCTCAACCGAAGCAACAATAAAATATGGTTTGGATGTATATTCAGGGACACGCATACCTGCCCCCTGCCCCATTACCGGCGGAGGCGGACTTTCGACAACATTTGGACTATTTTTTTTAAATGTGAAAAAAGCACACATGATATATTTCAGTACTATTTTTTTTATGATTAAACCTTTCTTTTCGTAACAATTGTCACCCTGAAACAAAGAAAAGTTCAGAAAATAGCTATATGCTGAAAGTAGTACTATTACACGCTGAAGACAGAAAATGCCTTTTTTATTATTCAGAAAAATCTAAAAGAGGTTTTATTCCGGAAAAACATTGATTTTTTCAATGATGTCTGATAAATATTTTAATTAACTTAAATTATGAAAAACATGCAGGAGATGTAGATATATGGTAAAATTATCAGATGAAATGAAAGCCGTATTTACAAAGAATATGGAAAAGCTCTATTCAGTGCCTATGGCCACCGCCTCAAAGGAAGGGGTCCCAAATGTTGCACCTATGGCTTCAGTATGGCTTGAAGATGACGAAACATTCTGGATTGGGGACAATTTTATGGTGAAGACTCTTGCCAATGTCAGAGAAAATCCAAAAGTAGCATTATTCTTCTGGAATCCTGAAACAAAAAGATGTCTTCAGGTAAAAGGAGACGCAGAAGTCAAAACAGCAGGTCCTGAATATGAAATAATGCATAAAAGAATAACTGATAAAAAACCACAGATGCCGGCAAAATCGCTTATTGTTCTCAAAATCAGAGAGGTATATGAATGCACCCCGGGAAAAGTTGCCGGAGACAAAATATTATAATTTTTTTATTTTTTATTAAGCCATATATGCCGGAAAAGTATTGAAAAATAGAGTTATTTATTGCAGTCTTTTGCAATTATATCTTTCATTCTGGCCTGAAATCCATAATATGCAGAGAATCCCACGGCATCATTCTGATCTATTGTTTTACTCTCAAATGAAACAAGATCATCAGAATACAGGGCATTTGGAGAACTCCTTCCGGAAATTGAAACACTTCCCTTATAGAGAACCACATCAACAATGCCTGTTACTCTCTCCTGGGTTTTATCAATAAATGCACTTAATGCTGCAAACAATGGTTCATCAACCAGTCCCATATAACCAATCTCAGACCATTTATCATCAACTATGTGCTTAAATGCAAGTTCATGACGGCTGAGTATCAGCCTTTCAAGATCTGCATGTGCTTTTAGGAGAACAGTCGCTGCCGGATGTTCATATATCTCACGTGCCTTAAGACCCAGAATTCTGTCCTCAATCATATCGTTTCTGCCAACGCCGTTTCTGCCCGCAATTTTGTTGAGTGTAAGGATAATCTCAATACCTGGCATATTTTTGCCGTTCAATGAAACGGGAACTCCCTTTTCAAACCCTATCTGTATCTCCTCCGGGTTATCAGGTGCATCCTGTGCAGAGACAGTCCACCCATAAATGTCATTAGAAGGATGTGTTGCGGGATTTTCAAGCACTCCACCCTCAATACTTCTGCTCCAGCAGTTTTCATCAACAGAGTATGGTTTTTCCTTTACAACAGGGACTTCTATACCGTGTTTTTTTGCATAATCCATCTCCCATTCACGTGTAAGGTTCATCTCACGCATAGGAGCAATTATTTCCATGCCTTCTTTTCTGAATACAAAATCGAAGCGAAGCTGGTCATTTCCCTTTCCGGTACAGCCATGTGCAACCGTTTTTGCCCCTTCTTTTTTGGCTATTTTTACAATCTCTTCAGCTATCAGAGGACGTGCCAGTGCAGTTCCCATTGGATAGCCCTCATATGAACCGTTTGCCTTTATTGAAGGAAAGAGCTGTTCCTCTACAAAACGGTTTTTTATATCAATTGTATAATGTTTATCAGCAATTTTGTTGCCTTTCTTTGTTGCACTCAAAATATCTTCAGAAGGCTGGCCGACATCGACTGCAACAGTTATTACTTCATCAAATCCATAATGCTCCTTTAAAAGCGGGACACAAATTGAAGTGTCAAGACCGCCGGAGAAAGCAAGAACAACTTTTCCTTTTCCCATAAGTGATATCTCCCTATTTAAATTAAAACGGATACTAATCTGTCTTTATAAATTGTATCTTAAGATAATTTAACTCTGTTGTACAGATTAAAAAAAAAGAATGATTAACTTTGGTTTTTTAGCTCAAAGTGGTCGGAAGTTTCTCAGGTACAAGCTGATCTGATATTACAAAAGTTCCAAGTGAGCCGTCATATACAACAGTAACCTTTACTCTGTCTTTCTGATTTTTGTTCCCTTTAAACTCAACCTTATCTCCGACATTTACAGCGCTTAGCTGCTTTGTTTCATGAGTTCCGTCAGGATAGTAAACATCCACAGTGATGTCTGAAACAAAGTTTTGTCCAAGTCCACCCCTGAATGCTGCAGTAATTGTCCCATAAACTATATCCTTGTCAACCTGTACATCAACAAGATATTTTGCAGGCGGCTGCTGGACAGGGCCGGGAACCATCTCTGATGCTGTTGTAACCTGTGCTGTTGTTGATGAAACAGTTGCAGCCTGTGTTTCCGAAGGTGTTGTACTTCCGGAGTCAGTACATCCTGCAGTAAATGCCAGTGCGGCAAATACCATCACCATTAAAAAAATAACTAATTTCCTCATAGTAAAAGATACTATCATTCATTTTTATATTTGATTCTTTTGGATTTCATTTTTAAAAAATACATAAAACCAGTATTTCAGGTATTATCTGATAAAAATTCCACCTGATTACAGGTTAAAAAAGATTTTTCATCTTATAAATCAGGTTTTGTTTTGACTGCTTCCAAAACCAGTTTAATTCCGTTTTCGACATCTTTTATATCAACAACCTCTACAGGGGAATGAATATAGCGGGATGCAATTGATAGCGGGATGCTTGGAATACCATCTCTTACAAGATGGATAATTGTCGCATCGGTATTTCCACCTTCTCCCACCTCAAGCTGATATGGAATATCATTCACTTCTGCTGTTTTTCTTAACCAGTCAGAAACTTTCCAGTCTGCCATAAGACCTCTTCCGGCTGCACTTACAAGAACAAGAACAGGCCCTTTTCCCATCTCCACAGTTGCTTCTTTTTTGGTGATACCGGGATGATCTCCGGGGATTGTGACATCAGTTGCAATTGCACAGTCAGGTTCTAATGCAAAAGCACTTACTTTCGCACCTTTAAGCCCAAGTTCTTCCTGAACGGTAAATACACCATATATAGTATGCGGAGACTCCGAATGCTTTAAAACTTCTATTAAAAGCGCGACACCGACACGGTTGTCCATTGCTTTTCCTGTTATGCGTCCGTTGGCCAGTTCTTTATATTCACGGTCAATTGTTATCGGAGTCCCAATCTCAATTCCAAGTTCAGATGTTTCCTTATCGCTTGTTGAACCTATGTCAATGAACAGTTCCTCAATCTTAAGTTCCTTTTTACGATCCTCAGGTGACATAACATGAGGAGGTTTTGCACCGATAACACCTGTAACAGGTCCCTTTTTCCCATGAAGAATTACTCTCTGGGTATATGCTGTAGGTGTAAACCATCCGCCAATAGGTACAAATTTTATGAAGCCTTTCTCATCTATATACTGAACCATGAAACCTATCTCATCCATATGGGATGCGATCATGAATTTGAAATCATCGCCTTTTTTTACAGCGATGAGATTACCCATCCCGTCTTCATAAATATCATCCACATGCCCTTCGAGCTCTTCTCTGATAATATCGCGGATATTTCCCTCATAGCTGGAAAGACCGTGTGCATCAGATAATTTTCCTAATAATTCCTTTACCATAATTCTCACCTAAATTGCGTTTTCAATTCTGATTAATGCTTCACTGATATCTTCTTGTGATGCCGCGTAACTGAATCTTGCATAATTATCTGCATTTTTGCCAAAAGCGTCCCCGGGAATTATCACAACACCGGCATCAATAATCTTCTCAAATGTTTCATTTTCCATAGGTACAAACATGTAAAATGCACCCTCAGGTTTTGGGAATTCAAAGCCAAGTCTTCTGAGTCCTTCATAAAGAATATCCCTCCTTTTAAAATATTCATTTTTCATATCAAGAACACAGTCCATGCTTCCTTTGTATGCGGCTATAGCTGCATACTGGGAGACTGATGTTGCACAGGTCTGACAGTACTGATGAACCTTAAGACACTGTTCTATATAACTTTCAGGACCGCCGATAAAGCCAAGTCTCCATCCGGTCATTGAAAACGTTTTGCTTGCGGCATTGATTGTCATTACATTATCAGAATAATTTGCAGCAGAATAGTGCTTCTTCCCATAGATGAAGTGTTCATATACCTCATCTGAAATTACTGTGACACCCTTATCCTCGGCATACTGAGCAATTGCTTTGATCGTTTCTTCGCTTTCCACAGCTCCTGTCGGATTTCCAGGCGAATTCAAAACAATTACTTTGGCACCATCCATCTGCTCCTTGCAGGCCTCAACATTGATATGAAGATTTTCATCAAGCGAAATCCCTTTTGGAATTCCGCCTGCAAGAGTTGCACATTCCCTGTATGAAACAAATCCGGGGTCCTGATACAATACAGTATCATTAATATCAACAAGAGACTGCATGGCTATATGAAGTGCTTCTCCTGCCCCTGCCGTAACAATAATCTGTTCGGGGGAATAGTTAAGACCATTTTCACGCCTGAATTTTTCAGATATTGCCTCTCTTAATTCAGGCACACCGGAATTAAAAGTATATCCTGTCAGATTATTTTCAATAGCCTTAATTCCTGCTTTTTTTATATGATCAGGAGTCGGGAAGTCAGGCTGTCCTATACCAAGATTTATGGAATCTGGTTTTGCTTTCTGGAAAAATTTCCTTATTCCTGACATCTCAACTGAGCAAACCCTTTTTGAAAATAAATCTCTCGCCATCAGATTTTTCACTCCCTTTCATTCAATATTTGCATGCCTTCCTTTGAGATCGCACTCTTCACATTCTGTAATATCCATGATAGCGGAAATTATTGAATCGCTAAAAACCATTGAAGCGGTTTCAAAAAGTGTTCCAAGAGGTGCAAATGATTTGTGCTCACCCATCATCTGACGGATTTCATACTCAGCAGACTCATCATCCACATTGTCCCGGTGACTTTCAATAACAACAACAGAGTCCGCAATCTTTCCTATCCGTGATTCCTTTTTAGAAGAGACAAGACATATTCTCCCCCCTATTGACTTTGAAGTCTCACAGAGTTCTGCAATTGTCTTTGTTTCACCTGAACCGGAAAAAGCTACTATAAGATCTCCTCTTTTCATTGCAGGTGTTATGGTCTCACCAATCACATATGACTTCAGGCCCAGATGCATCAGTCTCATTGCAAAAGCCTTTGCAACAAGACCTGATCTTCCGGCACCCATAACATAGATTCTTTCTGCGTTCAGTATTTCATCAATAAAACACTGAACCTGCTCATCAGAAAGAGAATTTGCCATTTCTTCAATTTTTGAAGCCATAAGGCGAATCATATCCTGCACAGTATTACACTCAGACATAAGATAATCCTATAATTATCATTATGAAATATTAGCATATCCTTTTTTTGAATCATTTGGTTTTAAAAAAATCAGTCTATTTAAAAAATTTCTTTTATTTTATTATTAAAGGATAATTTTTTTTTAAAGAATTTTGAAAGTTATTTTTGCTTTTCGATCTCTTCTTCCACTTCAGCATAACCTTCTTTATAGAACTTTTCCTCATCTGGTGCAAGCTCATGCAGGAGTCTTAGGAATTCACCGGCATGAACCTTCTCTTCATCTGCGATATCCAAGAGAACTTCTTTTGCAAGTTTGTTGTCTGTCGATTCTGCAAGCTGTACATAGAGCTGTATTGCTTCATACTCTGCAGAGACCATAAACCTGATTGCTCTTATCAACTCTTCATCTGTTAATTTACGGTCACTTTTAAGTCCTGAAAAAGGATTTCCAAAATCGGGCATGTTTATCTCCTCCAATTTATGTTTTGTAATCTATGAAGGGATATATGTTACGGTAATTACCAAATCAGTTTTCTAATATGTAGTTGATATTAATTCAGGAGATAATCACTATATGAAGAGAAAAAGCCTAGATACTCTAAAAGGAGAAGACCTGGAAGAAAAACTAAAAAATCTCGGAATATATAGAGGAAAAGAGTGTAGTGTTTTAGATTTAAACAAGCTTTACAAAATATACGGTCTTGAAGTTGTCCTTTATTTTGAAAAGGATCTTGCAGAAAATTCAACATATGAAAAAGATCTCATTGATTTTGCAGATGAACAGGAGTTTGGAAGACCCTTTATCATTGCTGATAAATTTATTAATTTCGGAAAGGAAAATGATCCTTCATTTGAAAACCGTCTTTCTGAGTTCCCTCTTATGATAACAATTGCAGATTTTGGAGAAAGAAAAACAGAAAGCGGCTCAAAAAAAGTATATATAAAGGGCATGATGCCATTTCTGGATGATTTTGATGTTGATGCC
>NZ_JBSREC010000130.1:0-7138 GCF_055145805.1 Methanomicrobium sp.
GACAAGCCTCCCTCTCTGCTCCAATTGTGGGTTATTATAATGCAAAGTAATTTGGAAATTATGGATAACTGACGGCTGATGCTACCCGGAAGGGTAGCATTCAGGCCGGCATATCATACTGCGCAAGCCCTGAGGTCAGGGCGTGTTCGCGGAGCGAAGCGATGCGAACTGCGGGTTGCCTGAAAAAATTAGTTAGAAGGTATTGCAATTTGCGATAGCAGAATGAAAAAATTATTCTTTATTGTCCTGAAGTTCTTTCTTTTTTCTAATGTATTCATCAATTTCTTTTTTGTTTGAATAGATATCCCTTAAATTTGATTTTAATTTGTAATTTAGAATCTGTAAATTACCTTTATCTGTTGATAATTCTTGATTTTTCTCAGAAACAAGCATATCGCACAATGAATATTTATCAGATTCATCTTTTTGACAATTGCAGTGAAATTGTTTGATATATTCTTTTTTTGTAATGTTCATATTTTTAAGATCAATGTAAAATAGAGGTCTGTCAGTAAGATCAACCGAGCCTTTTGTTCCGTGCCCGAATATCCATAAATTGACAACATTATTATTTTTTATAACATCTATTGCTTCCTGTCTTTTAGAACAGAAATAAACTCTAAAAGGTTCTGTTTTATTATTGAAAAGTTCACTTGCAAGATACAATCCGCAACTATATGAGATGTCATTAAGCCTTTTGAGATTGAATGGAATTATTATTCCTGTGTGCTTTTTCTCAGACTGATATTCAAAAGATTTGTTAACATGATATTTTTCTGAGAGAAATATTGAAAAATAATCTTTGATCATTAAGAATCCAAACAATATTAGAATTGCACTAATAGTGAGGATAGCGGTGATAGAGATAAATGTTAAATTTGTAAATAAATCAAATGTGTAAAATCGGTATATTGTCAAACTTTTATCCTGAAGATTATACAAAAAAGGGCATATAATGATAAAAAAAAGCAGGTATATCAGGTTTTTTCCATTGGATTTTTTGAAATAAATTAAAAGTAAAAGAATAACAGAAATCAAAAGTGCAATGTAAAGAAATGGGTAAATCATTTCCTTTGAAAAAGAATATACACTGTTTAAAAGTAAAAATGGCTTTAACTGTATCAACAATAAGAGTCCAAAAGAAAACATTCCCAATCCTAAAATGAGATCATACAATTTTTCGATACGAAGCTTTTTGAGCGCTTCCAAATTAGATAATTCAGGATTTTTTGGAGTATAAGATTCTGGCATTAGTTAATTTTTATATTGCTATTCAAAATATTTTTGTATGGGTTTTTGTCAGGAAAATAAAAAAATCAGAGAATTGTTGCTTTAATTCTGTTTACAAGTCTTTCTTTGAGGTCATCTTCATCATCCCAAAGAATAAGATTGTCGTGATCTATATCAAAATGCAATTTGTTAATTTTATTTCCTGTATTATCTGTTTCGTCAAACCACGATTTTTTGCAGGTTTTTATGACATTTAATCCCAGTCCCTTTGCATAACCTGCCTCGTAATAAACACCAAGATTATTCTCTGTAAAATCGGAAATGACAAAATGACTGGTCTTAATCTCTGTAATTATTTTATCTGTGATGTCACCATTGTGTTCAGTTTCATCAACAGTGAGTGCAGTAAATCCACATTCTTCACAGGCAGGTTTGATTGAGTTGTCACGTAATGATTTCATTTCTTCATTAAATTTCATTGCAACAAAAACTGTCTTTGACTGGTTGCTTGAAATTAATGATTCACAGTATTGCAGCCCTTTTAGTGTGAATCTGTAATTAGAACCTATTGCATATTCCAATTGATTCTGATTTGTTGCCAAGTACCCTTCATTTACAAGAGCCTTTAACATCAAATCAATTTCAGATTTGTTTATTGCATATCCTGCTGCAGGAGGTACATCTGCATAGTTAAAGTTTAAACTGAATCCTCCATCAAATTTGTAATATGAAAGCAACAATTTGTTTAATTTTTCAATTGAAGTTTTAGGGATCAGGGGATCTAAAAGTATTTTTTCAACGATTTCGCGATTAATCTCCGGAATATCAAAGGAATGACGCTTTTCATATAGGTATCCTGCAACAATATGACGATTTCCATCATGTACTCCTGATCTATTTTCGATGTAAAAATTACCACAATTTTGACAGTAATATTTCTTCATACCTTTTGTGGGTTTGTGAAGGAATGTACATTCAAAATTACATATTGGACATTGAGTCTTATCATCAGCCATTTAAACCTCCTCAAAATACTTCTGCATCAGGGCGTTATAATTCATCTCCAGCTTTTCCAGACCGGATTGCAGGAGGGATTTTTGGGTTTCAATAGCTTCAATAACATTGGCAAATTGAATCTGGAGATCAACTGGTGGTAATATTGTCTCTAATTTTTCAAGTTGTGATTTAGTAATTGCTTCTCTTGTTGCTCCGCCTGCATTACTAAGAGAGAGAAGTTTTTGTTGATAATTGATATTTACAAATACATTGTTTATAAATTGACAATTTGCAAATTTTTTATTTAGCCGAATAATTGAAACGTGCTGATTGACACGTGCAGGTAAAATATTGTCTGGAACTATACATGATCGGGCTACTGAAGCACCTGTAATATTGATTAAAACATCATCTTTCTCAACTACTACATTATCTAATTGAGATGCCTGTTTATCATCAATAAATGCTAAATCTAATAGTTTGAATCTCCCATTATGAACATTCATGCTACGAATGAGATGTATTCCCTCTGTTTTGTAACTCTCTTTTCCACCTCTGGGTGTAGCTCCTGAACCGATCTTGGTCGTAATATCTTTAAGTTGAACAATCTCCCACCCCATCGGATTCTCCACCGGATCACCAAACATCTCAACAAACAGACTCTTCGCAAGCAAATCAAGAAGTCCAATCTGCTTCTTTCTCTTCTCAATCAGCGACGAGGCAAGGTCAAGCGATTCGGCAATCCGGCGCTGCTCGTCGAGTGGGGGAAGGGGGATTAATGTTTTTTCCATTTCACTTTTAGTGGTATGAATCATAGCAATTCCATGACCCCTATCCTTGATTTTTCCTGCACTATCCTTCAAAAAAAAGAATAAATAGTTTTTATCTATATAATCAGTGAGTGCGATTTTCCAAATATGATAATGATAAATTACTTTTTGCCCTTTCCATATTTTAGGACCAAATGATGCTGACCATGCAAATAATAAATCCCCTGATTCACAATATTTGTTGGCATCTAATTCTAAATCAGAGTAATACCAGTCTTTATTTGAAAAAAAATTGCCAACTCTTAGTACTGGATATTTACCTTTTTTTAATAGTTCATCTTGCTTATATGCACGACCATTTATTATGGTTGCAACATCCCCAAGTCTCACCATATTCCACTTACTCACGCTGATCTTCCCTCCGGCATTTCTCTAAGTTCTACCTTGGGACAATTTGTCCCCCCGTAGCTTATTGAATGAATATATGTCAGGCTCAATTCTCTACGCAGTGCGTAGAGTTTTGTCTTATTGGAAATGTCAACAGGAAATACAGGATGACTCACTCAAGCATCCCCTCAAGCTCGTCAATTCCCTTTGTGATTTCGTTTTCGAGAGAGCGGATTTCTGCAAGAATCTCTTTTGGTTTTGGGTATTCTGTCTTCTCGTAGATGATTTTTTTGTATTTGTTTATGGAAAGGTCATAGCCGTTTTCTGCAATCTCATCCTTTGGCACAAGAAAACTCTTCTCTGTTCTCTCGCGGCTGATTTCTTCTTCCTGTGAGTGGAAGCGTTTAATGATGTCCGGAATATCGTTTTCTGCGATTTTTGCACGCTTGTCATCCAGTGAAAATCCTTCGGCCTGCATGTCATAGAACCAGACATTGTCTGTTCCGCCAGCATTCGTCTTTGTAAAGATTAAGATTGCAGTCGAAACCCCGGCATAGGGTTTGAAGACCCCGGACGGCATCGAGATTACCGCCTCAAGCCGCTGCTCCTCAATAAGCATCTTTCTGACAGCCTTATGTGCATTAGATGAACCGAACAAAACCCCGTCCGGAACGATAACACCGCAGCGTCCCCCGGTCTTTAACATCCTGACAAACAGGGAGAGAAATAAAAGCTCAGTCTTTTTGGTCTTCGCAACTTTCAGGAGATCTGCTGATACGATATCATAGTCTAAAGATCCCTTAAAAGGCGGATTTGTGAGAATTACTGAGTATTTATCTGCATCAGGATTCTGCTCCGATAAACTGTCGCGGTATTCTATATTCGGATTTGTAATTCCGTGCATCATCAGGTTCATTGCACCGATACGAAGCATAGTCCTGTCCATATCGAACCCGTAAAACATCCTGTTATGATAGTTATCCTTAATCTTCGGATTGTACCATATCTCATCGCGGTGATTCTCAAGGATGTATTCCCCGGCGCAGACCAAGAATCCGGATGTACCGCACGCCGGATCGCATATGATATCCTCGGGTCCCGGAGATAAAAGCTCAACCATCATTCTTATAATGTGACGCGGCGTTCTGAACTGACCGTTTGTTCCCGCCGTTGAAATCTTTGAGAGCAGATACTCATACAGATCGCCCCTTACATCACGCTTTGAGATATCCATCTCATCAAGCGCTGTTACAATCTTTTCAAGAAGAAGAGGAGTCGGGATCTTGAATATTGCATCCCCCATATATTTCGCATATGCACTGTTTTTGTCGGCGTGAAGGTTTTTTATAAACGGAAAGACCTCTGACAAAACAACATCATACATCTTCGGAGCAGATAAATCCCGAAACACAGACCAGCGAAGAGAATTTTTATCCTTTGGAAACAGGCTCTCAAACGGAGCATCAAGCATCAAAGATTCCTTCTCACGAATCCTGTCAGTCTCATCAAGATCACGGATAAACATCAGATAAGTTATCTGTTCAATAACATCCAGAGGATTTGTAATACCCCCCGTCCAGAACATATTCCACAGGGAATCAACTTTATTCTTCAGTTCACCGGTAATCATTACATGAATATTATGCAGTCCGAATGAATAACTATGACGAGTCATTAAGGATATGTTTTCAAAACTTCCCCGCTAAACCGGAAAAGATTATCTAATCAAAAACAACCAGACCAAAATCCCAACAAACCCAAATACTCCTGCCCGTAAACTATCATTCAATGAATTATTCCAAAAGAGACATTGTAACTATCGCTGCAAGTCTTGCTGCAATTTTTATAAGCATAATTAACATCATCACAGGCGTCAGCCTGTTTGGAACCTGAATCACCCATGCACCCGGGATTGTGCTCCCGGGTGTGATTTTATATTCCATAATGTCTGCAAAGATTGTGCAGAAAAGAAATCTTGTGAAAGGTGTTTAAAAAAAGATATTTATCAGTAAATATTAAAAAAGAGTGTTAGACTGATATTGCTTTTTTTGAAAAGCAGAAAATATATGGGGTGAATTAAAATGGAAATTCTTCCACACCTGTACCGGGTTGACGGAGTTAACGGCAACTGCTATATTCTTGAAAGGAACGGGCTAATCCTGATTGACACCGGTTTTTCCCGCAACAGCAAAAAGATTTTCTCCTTTATCGAGAATGAACTTAAAGGAAAACCGGAGGATCTGAAATACATTTTCCTTACCCATTACCACCCC
The DNA here is from genome assembly GCF_055145805.1 of Methanomicrobium sp. Classification (NCBI taxonomy): domain Archaea; kingdom Methanobacteriati; phylum Methanobacteriota; class Methanomicrobia; order Methanomicrobiales; family Methanomicrobiaceae; genus Methanomicrobium; species Methanomicrobium sp. The sequence goes on from NZ_JBSREC010000130.1 coordinate 5,657, forward strand.
GATCACGCCGGAAATGCGGCAGAACTTAAAAGAATCACAGGCGCAAAGGTTGGCATACATGAGGCGGATGCTGATTATCTTGCCGGAAAAAAATTAATGCCTCCGCTAAAAGGTTTAAAAGGCAGGTTAATGGAGCTTCTCCTGCACCTGTGGCCGTGTGAGCCGGTGACTCCTGATGTTCTTCTAAATGAAAGTGATGGCATATGCGGGCTTTACTGTATACATACTCCCGGGCACACGTCGGGCAGCGCTTCTTTTTATGATTCAGAGCTCAATGCTCTTTTCTGTGGTGATGCAGTCATAATTAAAAACGGGAAGGTTGCTAAACCTCCATATTATGCTACTTCTGATATGGCCTGTGCAATAAAATCCTTAAAAAAATTATCCCTTTTAAATTTTGATATCCTGTTATCAGGCCATGGTGCACCTCTAAGACCCTGTGCTTCAGAAAAGGTTTTTGAGTTCTGTCGCACTATAGAAGAACAGTAATCTATTTTTTATCTGGTTTTATATCGGATGTCAAAATTATCTCAAACTATCAGAAAGATTATATGATTAAGCAACTTAACCATATGCTATACTGTTGCAGTCGGGGAATACAAAATATGGATGAGAGAACGGACAGCCGGCATTTTTTAAAATTATCTGAGAAATGGGTGCGGATTGTCAGTAAAATTGACGCTAATGAAAGATCCCCCAGGGATTTTGGTACTGGAGACCTTCTTCACTGTTCGGAGATTCATATAGTAATGGCGATTGGGAAAAATCCCGGAATAAATATAACCGCCCTCTCCGCGATTCTCGGAATTTCAAAAAGCGCTATTTCACAGATGGCAAACCGGCTTGAAGGAAAAAACCTTATAGAAAAATTCCATGATGAGGGCAATAAAAAGGAGATAAAACTTCGCTTAACGCCTGCAGGGCATATTGCATATCTTGGGCATGAGCATTACCATGCAAAGATTTATGCGGCTATGTATAAAAGACTCGGCAATCTTGAAAGTTCTGAATATACTCTTATTCTCAGGTTTTTATCTGCAATTGAAGAGACATTTGACGAATTCGAGAAAAAAGATGATTGAATTTTATTTAATTTTATATTGTTAAGATAGTTCACAAAATATGCAGGAAAAAAATTATGACAGAATCAAAAACAGACATCAAAGAGGCAGACAATATCTGCCGTTTTTCATCTCTTCATGTGATGATGCTTGACAACAGGCTTCGCAGGTTTCTTTTAAACCCGGAAAAACTTCTAAAAGATAAAATCAGGCCGGGGATGACGGTAATAGATATCGGGTGCGGGCCTGGGATTTTTACAGGGGCAATGGCAGAGCTTGCAGGAGATAAAGGGACTGTAATTGCCTGCGACGTTCAGGAGGAGATGATAGAGTATGCAAAAAAAAGGTATAAAAAAAGCGGCATTTACGGGAGGATAAAATGGAATGTTTGCAGTCCGGGTTCACTTATGATAAAAGAAGA
>NZ_JBSREC010000131.1:0-9924 GCF_055145805.1 Methanomicrobium sp.
GAGGTTTATTTTATCCTGAAGCAACCGGAGAAATTACTACTTACTGCTCAGAAAGAGGTAATTTGACAGTAAAAACATATATTCACGGAGAAAAACCGATTCTATATCCATTAGAAATCAGATCAAACGGATATACTATAGTAACATTTGAGCCGGCACCGGGTTATACATTCCAGAATCTACAGGTTGGAACAGGCGTTAATGCAGGAGGAATAGGGATTTCAGTATTAATTCCCTCAGGAACCAATGTCAGGTCTACATCCACAGGATTCTTACAGTCAATAATGCTTCCGGAAAATGTCAGTTATGCAAAACTTGGATATGAAGGGTTTAGTGTTACAGGTCTTACTGGAAGACCAGTTATTGATCAGACAGTTAGTGCTTCGATCAGGATTGGAGACAATGATTATCTTACAATGAAAAAAGTTACAATCTGGTGACATGAAAAAAAATTTCATGTCTTTTTGAATAATAATTAAATTAATAATAGATGATTCATATGAAAAACATCAAAAAAACAATTAATGAGGCCCGAATGAACTATAGTAACCTTTCAATATGCACCCTGATATTATATGGATTATTTTTCATCACAGGGTATCTTTTAAAAAGAGAAGATATTGCTTTAATTTTTTTGCTTATCTGGGTGTTTATTGTAGTAATATTTTTTATAAAAAATAGTGGAGAAATAGTATTCAAAAAAATTTTATTGAGTATATTAAGAGGTATAGTCCTTGCTTTTTTGATAACGATATTAATTCAAATGACGATTTTTTGTATTATTCGTCTGCTGGAAATCTGGACTTAAAATTATATTGCAGTTATTCAGCTATCGGAATATAAGGCGAAGTTTTCTTTGTTCTTTAGAGATAAAATTAATCAAAAAGGTATTAGCAATTAAGTACCTTGTCCGCGATTTAAAAAATATAAACCGGTATTTCAGCCGCTTCTGTGAGATCAGGGATGAAGAGGAAATCTTTAACGATATCGTCGGCGAGCACAGAATGCAGCCGTAGATTCCTGATCCTTTTTTCAATTCCAATCTCAAAAAATAAAAGAGAATTTATGATCTCGTTCTCATTAATTTTCACTTCCCAAAACACAGGTGTTATCTGCTGACAGATTATCACTCAGATATATCTCTTCCCGTCTCTTCATCAGCCGTGTCAAATATCAGATCAAGGTACTTATATGGAAACAGATGCCCTTCTCCTACAAGCAGGTGTAAAACACATCCGGGTACATTTTCAGATATGTGTTTTCCGTATTCAACCGGCACCAGGGTATCTTCTGTTCCGTGAAAGACATGAATTTTCATCTTTATTTCTTTTAATGAAAATCCCCAGTCAGCATAGTGAACGGCTGCATCAGTCGTGACACCCCGGCTTCCCTGTTTAAAAGCCTCATTCTCCCCCTCCATGAATATCTCCTTAAACACAGGATCCGCTGCAATTTCCTTATCAGATTCACAAAGCTCCTTTGTAAGCGCCTTGTAATAAGATTCCGGCATCAGCTTTTCTGTCAGATTCATCATATCAAAAAAGAGCCCGAAAAGTTTCGGATGACTCTTTGAAAGACCAACAGATGTCTGATCCATCTTTGATTTCAGATACTTCTCAGCGCCGGGCATCTCTGCAAAATTGGTATAACCGGCAAAAGTCATGTTAAATAGAAGCCTTTCAGGAATTTTCCAAGCACAAACAGTTGTATGGGCTCCGCCGGCTGACCAGCCCATAACACCGAATTTGTCTATTTTAAGGAAATCCGCAAGCTCTGAGATATCATCCGGGTAGTCAAGGAGTCTTCGGTTTTCAAGATATGTGGACTCTCCCATTCCGGGCCTGTCTGTTGCTATTATCCTATAACCTCTCTCTTTTGCAGCCTCATCAAAGATTATACCCTCAATCCTTGAACCAGGACCGCCATGTGCATAAAATACCGGTATTCCTTTTGGATCTCCGAATTCACTGTATGCAAGGGTTCGTCCGTCTTTTATGGTGAAATGTTTTGTCTCCATAATAATCAGGTAAATGAAAAATTGACCCTGACATTAATTAATCTAACCTGACAGCGGCACTAAAAATTTGCAAAATAAAGAATGTATAAATATTTGACACACCAATAGTACGCCAAAGTACTGTTCTATTACGAACGATTTTTGTATGAAATAAAAGAGGAGAATAATATGAAAGATAAAAAAGACCAGTTCCCCGGCTTTTTGAGGCATCATATATCAGCAGGCCGGCAGGGACACGGGAGAGGGTTTATTCAGCTCTACATCCTGCATTCACTAAAAAAAGAGCCAAAATCAGGTTACGACCTCATAAAAGAAATCTCTGAAAGAACAGGGGGAGTGTGGGTACCAAGCAAGGGAACACTGTATCCGATGCTCAAAAAAATGGACGATGAAAATTTAATCAGAGTTTCAGAGACGGGAAAACGCTCAAAAATAGTCTATGAACTTACAGATGACGGAAAAAAATTTCTTGAAAATGTTATCAGGCACAGAGAGGAGGCAAAAGAGAAGATGTACATCTTCAGGGAGATGATAAACGAAATCTTTGGCAACCACTCTCCCGGAATTACAAAAAATCTTATTGAAATGCGTCATACTGCTGAAAATATACCTCCTGAAAAAGAGGCTGAAGCCATTATTATTCTCGAAAAATCTTTAAAAAACCTAAAGGAGCTCGAATCCAATGAAAGCAGTAAAAGTTGAAAACCTTACAAAAAAATTCGGTGAATTTACAGCAGTCGATGATATCTCATTTGATATAGAAGAGGGAGAGATATTCGGACTTTTAGGGCCAAACGGCGCCGGAAAAACAACAACCATCTCAATTCTTGCGACAATGGCAAAACCAACCTCCGGAAAAGCAGAGATAAACGGGTTTGATATAATAAAAGATGAAGATGGTGTCAGAAAGTCAATCGGAATAGTTTTTCAGGACCAGAGTCTTGATGAGGAACTGACAGCATGGGAGAATATGGATTTTCACGGAAGACTTTACAGAATTCCAAAAGATGTCAGGACAGAAAGAATTGACGAACTGCTTATTCTTGTAGGTCTTAATGAAAGACGAAACGACCTTGTAAAGACCTTCTCCGGAGGAATGAGAAGACGTCTTGAGATTGCAAGAGGTCTTTTGCACAGGCCGGAAGTGCTCTTTTTAGACGAACCCACTCTCGGTCTTGACCCGCAGACAAGAAATTATCTCTGGGAATATATCGAGAAACTAAATCAGGATTACGGGATTTCTGTAATTATTACAACCCATTATATGGATGAGGCGGACAGGCTTTGCAACAGAATCGGAATAATTGATAAAGGAAAAATTGTTGCACTTGATACTCCTGAAAACCTCAAAAAAACAATCGGCGGCGATATGATTACAGTAAAGTCACCGGACTATTCCGACAAACTCTCAGGACTCAAAGATCCATGGATAGAAAATACTGAAAAATATGAGGGATTTTTTACAATTGCCCTTGATAACGCAGAAGAGCGCCTTACAGAGATTATTGAAACCTTAATCAGATCAGGCACAAAAATAAATTCGGTCTCTGTTCACAAACCAACCCTTGAGGACGTATTTCTGCATTATACCGGAAGAAAGATCCGTGACGATGAAGCGGATTCAAAAGACAGAATGAGAATGTTTTACAGAGCAGGGAGGCATTAAAATGGATGTAATATACACAATCTGGCTTAGAAGTCTCAAACGATACCTCCGGTCAAAAAGCAGAATCATAGGAAGTCTTGGAATGCCGCTATTTTTCCTTGTTATTCTGGGATTCGGTTTAAATTCTGTTGTAAACATACCCGGAGCAGGAGAAAACTACGTTGAATTTTTAGCTCCCGGAATTGTGGCAATGAGTGTTTTATTTACATCAATATTCTCCGGAATACAGATAATATGGGACAAGCAGTTCGGATTTTTAAAAGAGACACTTGTCGCCCCTGTATCAAGAATTGAGATAATGCTCGGCCAGACATTCGGCGGTGCAACAACGGCAATAATCCAGGGAACAATCATCCTTGTGCTCTCGCTTTTCATCGGAATTTCAGTCTCAGGCATACTCGGACTTTTAATGGCATTCGGCTTTATGGCACTTATAGGAATCGCATTTACGGCCCTTGGAATCGCAATCGCCTCCAGAATGGAGGATATGAACGGCTTTCAGATGATTATGAGTTTTCTTATATTCCCGATATTCGGCCTTTCCGGTGCAATGTTTCCGATTGACAGTCTCCCGCCTGCATTTAAGTCACTTACAATGTTAGACCCCTTAACCTATGGTGTCGAGGGAATAAGATACGGATTAAGTGGTGTATCGCAGATTAACCCGGTGATATGCTTTGTTGTCTTATTATCATTCTCAGTTGCAATGATAATAGCCGGCGGATATCTGTTTAAAAAAGTGAAAGTCTGAAAGAAGATTTAAAGAAGGGAATAAATTCAGGAACAGAAACTAATTTGCACTTTTCCATGCCTTTTTTGGAATGTGTATCTCAAAAGAGGCCCCTTCTTCATACACACCTCTTTCAGAGATTTCAATTCCTGTAATTGAGAGGAGCTCGCGGGCGAATGCAAGTCCGAATCCTGTGTTTTTACCGTAGCTATATGAAAATATCTTCTCTTTTTCATCTTCAGGAATACCGATACCATCGTCTTTTATTCGGAGGATTAAGCTGCCGTCTTTCTGCTCTTCTGTTGATATAACAATCTCAGTTATCTTCTCCCCGTGTCTTACTGCATTTTCAATCAGGCTGTAGAAGACCTTTTCGAGAAGGGGGTCTGCATAGATTAGAACAGGATTAATTTTCAGCCTGATTTGAACATCTCCCTGAATAAGACTCTCTTTTGCATCATCTAAAAGTTCTTCAAGCCCCTTCCACCGGGGTTCTTCTGATCCTATATCCTGATAACTTCGTGAGAATTCAATCTGCTTTATGATAAGATCAGTAATTTCAAGTGATCTGTCGAGATATCGCTTCTCTTCAGTATCCTTGAGCCTCTCTTCAAGAAGGTCAAGATAGCCGGAAAGAGCAGTAACAAGGTTACTGATGTCATGCCGGGTAAGCTGCGAGAGCAGTGAGAGCTTGTTATTTGCAACCCGAAGAGCATTCTCTGACGCTTTTCGTTCTGTAATATCCCTGATAATAAGTACAGCCCCCGAAGGTACACCATTTTTGTTCCTGACAACTGATCCTGATACGCTTATGTAACTGGCAGTCTCTCCATAAAGGCTGATTTCAAAATCGGATACTTCACCTTTTTCCAGTAATACCCGGCTTATGGCCCGGTAATCCTCACCAGGAATTAATGATTCCGCAGTTTTCCCGGCAGTAGAGTCTCTTAGTGAAGTAAAGATATTCCCTGCTGATTCATTAACAGCAACAATATCTCCCTTATTGTCAACAAGAATCAGACCGTCGGGTATTGTCTTCATAATCTCAGGGACTGCCGTCTCAGGTGTTAAAATGAAAAGCCCGTAATGGCGTATTGCATATGCTACAAAAACCGACAGGATAACAAAACCGATAAAGACAAGATTAGGAATATAGATGTTAAATAACGGGAGAAAGATCCCGGAGAGCATTCCAAAAAACACAACTATGATAATGCCTGCAAAAAAAAGCCTGTTCCGGTTGTGTATTACCCCCGGTTTCGTATATCTCCAGGAGATAAAGCCCACATAGAATGCCCAGAGCATTATGAATGTTGTGTACAGAATCTCAGCAAAACAGATGGGATTATCGCATGCCGGAAGATAGAAATACCCGGTATCAGGATTGAATGCGGCGATATAAAGACAGTCCGTAAAAAGCCCGGCAAATGACAGCAATATGGCAGTGATGTAGATGCATGCCATGATAATGCGTCTCTTTTTTTTATCCTGAAATGTTCCTGTAAATTCCAGGATAAAATGTGAACCAAAAGCTATGGTTAAAGGCCAGAAAGAACTGAATTTAAGCCAGAATGTAACTCCCCCGAAACTTTCTGCCTGCCATATGAAAAACTCCCCCAATGCCCAGTACGCTGCTGAAATCATGACTGCGAAAAAAAGGCGGTGCACTGTGGATGAGGGTTTTTGTGCATAGACAAAAAATCCAAGACCGCAGGTAATAAATGCTGAAATAAGACAGAATCCGGCATCAAATATTATACCTGAAGTTATTGGAGACATGAATATTTTCCTTGTGAAAGCTTTTTCTCTAAAAAACCTGCCAGAGAAGTTGCCTTCTTTAATACTATATTTATAAATTTTTACAGGTATATGGCTATTCCCCGTATACATCTGTAATTTTTTTTCACAATTTTCTTATGCCTGTTCAGGCAGGATTTATTAAAAAATAAAATATAGTACCGATTCCAAATTAATCAATAATGGCTAAAATTTACAGTAAAATTATGTTTTTTGCAGTTCTGGCTTTTTTAATTGCGGGTTTTGCGTTATCAGCCGGATGTACAGGCACCCAGAATGATGGTGCGGCAACCGCAACAGAAACCCCCACAACAGAACAGACCGCTGAGATGACAACGACACCCTCAGAAGAGACTCCCTCACCAACAGAATCCATGAAACTCTCCGGTAAAGGCGATCAGAAGAATACGATGAATCTTTCAAAGGGTGCAAATCTCTTCACTCTTGTTCAGGACAAACCTGAGGAAAGTACTGTTTATATAACAACCAAAAAGGACGGTATCAGCGTCGCTAATGCCTACAATGCGACAGTCGCCGAAAAATCGATGAAAGACGGAAAATACTACTGGTCACAGGCATTTATGCTTGAAGAGGATGCAGTTTCAGAGGTTGAGGTTACTACACTCTCGGAATGGACACTTGACTTCTCATTCCCGCAGATGATAAACGGTATCGTCCCGCAGACATTTTCAGGAACAGCCAACAAGGCAACGCCTTTCTTCCAGATAAACAAAGGAGAATACAATTTCTCGATAAAGGCTGAAAACAATGAAGTTATATCTGTTACACTGATGGACTATTACGGAAATCCTGTAATGAACAAAGACTTTGAGATGCCTCTTGCATTCCACGAGGGAATTTATGACGGTGATGTGACTGTAAATATTACAGAGAGCAACAACTATCTGTTAAATATTGTCTGTGACGGCGACTGGACAGTCTCGGTTGAACAGGCCTGAAAAAAATCCCTTTTTTTGAAAACCGGAAAATACCCGGATTTTACTTATTTTTATTCTGAACAGTTTTTATATCCCTGCCCTTCCAATACCATAAGTGAACTTTTACCGGTATACAATCCGGCCTGAAAAAATACAGGGAATAATAAAAAAATGACATCATCATCTCCGCATACACAAAATAAAGATAATTTTAAGAGTCCCACATCCGGCGTTACAATCCTTACAGGCGATCCAAAGGCTGCAATAAGAAAACTTGCCGGCCCGATGTTTGTTGCAATGTTTTTAATGGCACTATACAATGTCGTCGATGCATTCTGGGTTGCAGGGCTCGGAAGCGATGCACTTGCTGCTGTCGGTTTTCTGACACCGCTTTTTATGATACTTGTCGGGTTGTCAAACGGACTCGGGGCAGGGGCAACATCTGCAATATCCAGGAAAATAGGTGCAAAAGACAAGTCAGGTGCAGATACTGCAGCAGCCCATTCTGTTCTGATAATGCTTGCAGCATCAGTCGTCCTTACCCTCATTCTTGTTCCAAATATACATTCTATATCACTGCTCATCGGAGCAGGGGATGTCGCAGATCTCGCCGCCGAGTATGGTTTTATAATATTTTCAGGAACAGCGTTCATCCTCTTCACAAATATCCTGTACGGAATTTTGCGTGCCGAAGGGGACATGAAGAGAACAATGTATGCAATGGCAGCTTCATCAATCCTGAATATGGTTTTAGACCCTGTATTTATCTATTATCTGGATCTGGGGGTAGCCGGAGCGGCTCTTGCAACAATCGTCTCAGTCATGTTTGTAACAGCCGTCCTTGTCTACTGGATATGGATAAAAAAGGATACCTATGTCACAGTATCTTTTAAAAATTTCAGGTTCAGAAAAGAGGTCATAAAAGATATCCTCGGAGTCGGAATTCCTGCAAGCACCGAATTCTTCCTTATGTCCGCACTCGTGCTTATTCTCAACGGAATTTTGGTCACTGTATCCGGAACAGATGCAGTTGCGATATACTCAACCGGATGGAGGGTTGTTATGTTTGCTATTATGCCTCAGATTGCAATAGCAACATCCCTTGTTGCAGTTACAGGAGCGGCATATGGTGCAGGGCTTTTTGGAAAACTCCGTATTGGATATATATACAGCTTAAAACTCGGATTTCTGATTGCTGCTGCAACAAGCCTGCTGACGTGGATTTTTGCCCCCCAGATTACACTTCTCTTCACCTATTCACCGGAGAGTGCCCATCTTGCACCCGGAATGATAGTCTTTCTGCAGATAATGTGTATATTTTATATCTTTGTCCCGCCCGGAATGATGTCATGTTCGGTATTTCAGGGTGTCGGAAAAGGCATGACATCGCTCTTCATTAATTTTCTCAGAAACCTTGCATTTATCGCGGTTTTTGCCTGGATCTTTGCATACACCCTCAAAATGGGCACGGATGGTGTATGGTGGGGAATTGTTGCCGGTGATGTGCTGGGCGGAGTTGTGGGTCTTGCCTTAACACTGCTCTATCTCAGAATGCTTAAACAGGCTGAAAAAGCCTGAAAATTATTGATTCATCAACTTTTTTTTAGTCTTCCGGAAGAATCAGATTCTTTAATTTTTCAAACTCATCTGCAGATATGTCCTCTTTTTCCTTTAAGGCAGAAAGCCTTTCAAGGAGTTCAATTCTGTTTCCTGAGGAGAACTGAGAGGTTGTTTCATTCTCTTTCTGGCGCTCCTCGATAAAACCTGTTGCAAGAATTGCGGACGGGAGTGCAAGGAGAAGAACACCTGCAAGAGTCATTGCAGATGCAAGAGTCTGACCGAGAGGTGTTATGGGGATGATATCCCCGTAACCGACGGTAGTTACAGTCATAATCGCCCACCACATTGCGGCAGGAATGCTTGAAAATTTCTCAGGCTGAACACTGTTTTCGACAAGATACATAATTGTGGATGAGAAGAGGATTACGAAAACAAGGAAGAAGACCATTATCGTAAAGATCTCGCGTTTCTTGAAGATGACACGCTTTAAAAGTGCAAGTGAACCTGAATTTCTTGCATAACGTCCCAGTTTGAATATTGAGAGCAGGCGAAATGTCCTTAAAAGTGCAAAATCCTTTAGGAAGAAGAACGGGAAGAATAACGGAACTATGGATATGACATCAATTATCATGTAAAACTGCGTTGCATGCCTTAAGCGTTCCACAGTCCTCGCCCTAAATGTGGGTGCATCAGTACATGACCAGAGCCTGAGGATGTATTCTGCGGCAAAGATCAGAAGACATGCTGTTATGGTGATATCTATAGGGAGCCGGTACTTTAGAAATATCGCCGGGACAGTGTAGATTACAACAAGAACTGTATTGAGTAAAATGACTATGGCAAGAAATGCATGGACAAGAAATGCCGTCCGGTCATTTCCCGGGGATTTTTCAAGTATTGTATAGACCCTTGACTTCAACCGGACTTTGTTTTCCAAAAAATTCATCTGCAATTCCATATTCATCCACTCCCTGAAAATAAAACAGCATAAGCCTGTATTCCCGGATTAAATACTGATGCTAATAAGTAAGCATCAATTAATTATAAATGTCATTATAAATAATCTCCCACTATTCAATAACTGTAGGATTAAAAAATGCCAGTTGCTGAAGGGGCCAGAAAACTGAATCCTGCCCAAAAGGAATTCGTTGAACAGGCAAAAAGACGAATGAAAAATATCAAAGGTATGGAAACAGATATCAAAACAAGAATGAGG